>JAEURX010000037.1 GCA_016788885.1 Nitrospira sp.
CTGCAGCTTGTGAAAAATATTGCGCACATGGTTTTTGACGGTCTTCTCGCTGAGATCCAAACTATTGGCAATTTCCTTGTTCGTCTTTCCGTCGGCCACGAGGCGCAGGACTGTGATTTCACGTTCGGTTAGGTCGTGCTCGACCCACGCCGGCTTTTTTCCCTTCTTCTGTGACATGAGGGAGAACTCGGCGAGGATTTTGCTGGCGACTGACGGGTGGATGAGCGATTCTCCCCGATAGATCGCCCGGATGGCCGCGACGATTTGCGAGGATTCCGAGTCCTTGAGCAGATAGCCGGTGGCGCCGGCTCGCACGAGATCGAAGATGTATTGCTGTTCCTCATACATCGTCAGAGCCACGATGCCCATGTGGGGGAATTCCCGTTTGATTTGCCGAGTGGCTTCAATGCCGCCCATGCGTGGCATGCTGACATCCATCAGAATGACATCCGGCATGAGGGTCTTGGTTTTTTCCACCGCTTCGACACCGTCCTGCGCTTCTCCGACCACGTTGATGTCGTCTTTTGTTTTGAGGATGGCCGCCAGGCCTTCGCGCACCACGCGGTGATCGTCAGCGATCAGGACTTTAATTTTTTCCATGACGAATCGTCTCCTTGTCGGCTAACGGGATGCGCAACACGATCCGCGTGCCGCGCCCTTTCTTTGAATCGATCGTGGCTTCCCCGCCCACCAGTCGCGCTCGCTCCAGGATGCCGCGAATGCCGAAGTGATCCCACTTTTCCGGATCGCGGAGCACGGCGTCCATGTCGAACCCGATCCCGTTGTCGGAGATGGTCACTTGAAGCAAATCGAAGCGAATGTCCAGTTGAACCGAGACTCGGCGGGCCTTGGCGTGTTTCTGGACGTTTGTCAGCGCTTCCTGGACGATGCGGAACAAGAAGATCTTTGTGCGCGGGAACAGGATCGTCTCGTCTCCGGTCACGGAGAACGCGGTCTTGATGCGGTATTGTGTTTCGTAGGACTTGAGATAGTTCGTCAACGCCGGGATGAGCTCCATCTTGTCGTAATGCAACGGCCGCAGGTTGAAGATCACCTGTCGCGCTTCTTGGATGGCGAGCTTCAGTTGAGCTTTCGACTCCCGGATCGTGGCGAGGCTGGCTTTGGGATTCTTGCGAAGGAGTTCCTGGGACAACTCCAGTTTGAAATTGACGCCGGCGAGACTCTGCACCAGACCGTCATGAATTTCGCAGGCAATGCGAGTGCGTTCTTCCGTGACCGCGGCACCCGTTTCTTTGACGTAGAGTCGGTACAGGGACTGGTACTTGTTCAAGGCCTTTTCGATGTCAGCAGTCGCCCGGATGCGAGCTTCGATCAGCTGCCACATGAATTTGGCGCTGGCGCCTCCGATCACGGAGACGCCCATGCGACGGATGTCTTGCAGATATTCGCCGACCTCCGGATTCCCCGACACATCGATGACCAGATCGACCGGACCCATGGTCATGAGTTTCCGGTAGTGGCGAGTGACACGAATTCGCAGGCGCCGGGCGAGTCCGAGACCGGGTGCTTGTGCACTGATGTCGGCAACCCCGACGATGCGCACCAACGGGTCGTTGGCGAAAATTTCCATCAAGGCCGTCCCGCCGCGTCCGGCGCCGATGATGGCGACATGTGTCGCTCCGGGTGTTCGCCGTCTGGTGGGCTGAGGGGTCGTTTGTCGTGCGTGGGTGGTTTTGGTGGTTGCCATATGTGTCGGCACTGGTGAAGCGGAGGTGGCTCCGCGGTGGCTGCATCGTTTCTGTCTGGACTGACACCGAGCGAACCAATCCGAAGCAGCGAGGAGCAGGGGAGGGACTAACGTTCCCGGCGCTGCTGGGCCAGCGACTTGATCTCGTCCATGAACTGGTCGATGTCCTTAAACTCTCGGTACACGGAGGCAAACCGGACGTAGGCCACTTGATCGAGCTGAGACAGTTCTTTCATCACTTCCTCGCCGACGGCGGTGCTCTCGATTTCAGTTTCTCCCATATCCTGGATGCGTTTTTCGATACGGTCGGTGACGGCCTCGATAGTCGTGGTGCTGATCGGCCGCTTTTCGCAGGCCTTCTTCAATCCCGAGACAATCTTGCCTCGATCAAAGGGCTCCCGTCGTCCATCCTTTTTCACGACGGCCGGCATGGTTTCTTCGACCCGTTCGTAGGTGGTGTAGCGGCGTTTACACGACAGGCATTCGCGCCGACGACGGATGACCTCACCTTCCTTGGCCATCCGCGAGTCGACGACTTTGTCTTCGACATCGTCGCAGAAAGGGCACTTCACTGGCGAACGTCCTGCCTAAGCGGGAGACGAATCGTAGGCATGAAAGATGGGGAAACGGTTGCACAATGTTTTTGCCTGCGCACGGACTTCGCTCTGCACCTGTGAGTCTTGCGGATGCTGCAAGACCCGATCGATCAGCGCCACGATTTCGCGCATCTCAGCTTCGCGCATTCCGCGTGTGGAGACGATCGGACTGCCGATCCGGATGCCGCTAGCCACGGCGGGCGGTTTCTCATCGTAGGGAATGGCGTTCTTGTTCACGATGATGCCGGACGCGTCCAAGGCGGCATCGGCTTCTTTTCCGGTGATGCCCTTGTTGGTCAGATTCACCAACATCAGGTGCGTGTCGGTTCCTCCCGAGACGATCTTGTAGCCGCGCTCGATCAGCCCCTGCGCCAGCGTGCGGGCGTTGGCCACTACCTGTTGCTGATACCGCTTGAATGCTGGGGACATGGCTTCCTTGAAGGCGACGGCTTTGGCGGCGATCACATGCATGAGCGGGCCGCCTTGCAAGCCGGGGAAAATGATCTTATCGACAGCTTTCGCATGCTCGGCTTTGCACATCGTCACACCGCCACGGGGGCCACGCAACGTCTTATGGGTCGTCGTCGTCACAAAATCGGCGTAAGGAACGGGATTCGGATGCAACCCGGCGGCAATCAAGCCGGCGATGTGGGCGATATCTACCAACAGATAGGCACCAACCGATTTGGCAATGTCTTGGAACTTGGCGAAGTCGAGGGTGCGGGCATAGGCGCTGGCCCCCACCACCAGCATGCGGGGACGACATTCTTCAGCGATCTTGCGGACCGCCGCATAATCGATGGTTTCGGTCTGCCGGTCCACACCATAGGAAAACGCGCGGAAAATGATACCGGAGAAATTGACCTTGCTGCCGTGGGTGAGGTGTCCCCCTTGGGCGAGGTCGAGGCCCAGGATCGTGTCGCCGGGTTTCAGCACGGCCAGATAGGCAGCCATGTTGGCTTGCGACCCTGAGTGTGGCTGTACGTTGACATGTTCGGCCCCGAAGATTTGCTTGGCGCGATCGATTGCGAGGCTTTCGACGGTATCGACGTGCTGGCAGCCGCCATAATAGCGTTTGCCGGGATATCCTTCGGCGTATTTATTTGTCATCACGCTGCCTTGGGCGGCCAAGACGGCGGGACTGGCAAAATTTTCCGACGCAATTAGCAGCAACTTGTCGCGCTGCCGCTGCTCTTCGGCGACGATGGCGTCATACGTCTCGGGGTCGGTCGATTTCAACGCGTCCAATGACCCGATCAGATCCTGCATGCTTCCTCCGAGCGTGGCGCCGGTCGGGCGGCCACGCGTCATCGCACCACAGATTAGGCCGTGGGAGCGGCTGCTTCCGTTTCTTCCTGTTTCTTGACCACGTGCACCGCGATCGTGGCGGTCACTTCGCGCGGGAGCTTCACGGCAATCGCGTGGGTTCCGAGTTCCTTGATGGGTTGCGCCAGCTGGATCTTGCGACGATCCACGGTAAAGCCCTGCTCGGCCAACCCTTCCGCAATGTCCTTCGCCGTCACCGATCCGAACATCTTGTCGTCTTTTCCGACCTGGGCTGCGATCGTGAGTGACACGGTCGACATCTTCTTGCCATGTGCTTCGATCTCTTGCTTTTCCTTCTTGGCCTTCTCGGCTGCGGCGCGCTTCGCGTGTTCGAATTCTTTGATGTTCCGGCTATTGGCTTCCACAGCCTTCTTGCGCGGCAAGAGATAGTTCCGGGCAAACCCGTTGGAGACGTCCAAAAGGTCGCCAAGATCGCCCACGCCATCGAGTGTTTCCTGGAGAATCACCTTCATACTGCAACTCCTTCTGTTGGAAAGGGAAAAAGCATACTGACGGGCTGTACAAAAGTCAATTGATCCGGAGCGGTCGGATCGGGGTTTTCTTCAGCCGTCCGGACCAGCGATACGGGTGCGTGGCAGGGCGTGGTGCGCCCGTTCGCCATTCGGAGCAAGGGGAGCGTCTGGTTGGTGAGGGGGGTGTTCCCGGCTGGACAGGGTCTTTCTCAACTCTTTAAGATACGCTCCCTATTTCACTGAGCATGCTGCCGCAGATGTCGGGGGCATGTAGGGCCGAGCCCCTTCGACAGTCAGGAGCATAACGAGTTATGGCCGCCATACCCGGCACCTTGCCGGATCTTCTCGATCAGTTGGCTGCGACCCTCGAACGCGATGCCGCGCAGAGTGCAGCGCAGGGGCAGGATCAAGCGGTCGCGCTTGTACGCGGGCGGTTGCTGCAGACAATCGGGAACCTGCACCTCTATGAGTTCTTCCTTCCGCCGGATGTTCGGGTGGGTACCGATCTCGCCGCGACTCTGCTGCTGGGCGAGGAGACGGAACCGACGGAAGGCCTCGTCTTGTTCCAGGAGGGCGAGCGTCTGGTGCTCCAGGTGTTTGATGCGATCGGCGAGGTGGTCCCGCACGCCACGCTGGTGCCGGACTCCAGCGGATTGGTTCTGACGACCAGCCATCGGTTGGCGGAAATGAGCAAGGCAGGTACGTCGTATACGCTAGGTCCTGCGGAACGTTTGCTCCCTATCCTGGAAGCAGCACAAACAGGAGACCATGCCGCGTTGGCGGCCGTGACCCCGACCTCGGTGTTGACGCCGCTGTGGCAGGAGGATACGACAGCGCGCCGGCAGAAGGTGGCCACGCTGGTTATCGAGTTGATTCGAGCCAACAAGCGTATTCTTCTGGTCACCCCAGATCATCAGAGCGCAGATGTCATCACCCTTGTGGCCGCGCGGGCCATAAAGGCGGCCGGGCTGACGTTCAAGAGCTGGCTGAGTCGGTACGAACTGGCGACCAGCAAGGAAAGCGCGGGCATTCCCCTCCCGGATTTGGGATTCGAGGCGCAGATGCATCAATTCTATGCCAAGTCTCGGTCCGACAAGGCGGCGCTGCGCAAGAAGTACGATCGGTTTCGCGAGCTTACGCCGATCCTCGCCTATAAGGCGCAAAAGCAAAAAGATTTGGACGAAGTGCGCCTCCTGGAATGGCGTCTGGTGACACAGTTGAGCGACTACCAGGCGAAGATCAAAGATATCGACGCGACTCTGGCGCAGTATGAACAGCTGCCGATTTGGAAACGTCTGTCCATGCAGGCCATGGGAAAAAATGTCGACTCCCTTCGCGAATACAAGGTCATCTATGAGCGCTACAGCGCCGGGCTTCGCAAGGAGGTCGATATCGCCAAGCAGCGGATCGAAGAGCTCATTCCCGAAGCGACGGTTCCCAAGGAGCTCAAGCCGGAATTTGCCGAGCTAAAAGAGGATGTCATTCATTTGGGCGGCACCAAGAAAATCCGGGAGCTCCTGGCGGCGGAAGAGCATACGAACCGTCAGGCCTTCGTGCAGAACCGGCGGGTGATCGTCACCACTGCCGCGCGAGTGGCGGCGGATCCTTTATTTCGCAAGGTGCGGTTCGACGTGTTGATTGCTGAAGAGGCTCCTCGTATCCCGAGTCCATTTCTCCTGGCCGCGGCGGGGCTGGTGCGCGAACGCATTGTGCTCACCGGCGATCTGCGGGAAGTGACCCCGCACAGCGCCTGGAATCTTCGGAACGGCCTCTCTCCAATCGTGTAACTATCAGGAGGGTTGGCCACGAGCGAATTTTCAGTCGCTCACCTTGACGGGTTCTAACCGATCAGCGATAATCCCGCCTCATTCCTCGAGCCGAAGTGGCGGAACTGGCAGACGCACTGGTTTCAGGTACCAGCGCCCGTAAGGGTATCCGGGTTCAACTCCCGGCTTCGGCACCACCCTTTCTAAATTGTAGCGATTTCGTGAGCTTGCGAAGAGGCAGGGCAGCGACGTGTTATGAGCGTGTTCACGCGGCTCATCGCGCCGTCGAGTTTCTCAGCCTTGATCGACCGGTCGCGCAGGGATAATTCCCTCGATGCATGGCCGACAGTCTTCATGATCGTGTCGGGATCCATCCCGGTGTCAGCCAAGCACGTCACCACACAGCGCCGAATATCGTGGAAAATGACGTCTTTGATCTCCCGTATCCTGCAGAGCGGCACGAGCCACTTCATTCTCAACTCGACGTCACGGTCCTGTCCCCGAACTACTACTGCCTGATCCACAGCACGGAAGATTCTGAAGAACTAAAAGTAGTCCGACCACGATCCGCACCCGAAGCGAGGACTGCGTATGACTGACAAGCTCAATCCCAAGCAGCCGTTAAGTGTAGAAGAGAGCGTCCTCGCCACCATGTGGGCGATGGAAGCGATTGTTGAGCTACTCCAGAGCAAGGGACTCTGTTCGAAGCAGGAGGTCCATGATATGGTTTCGGAATTGCGGACCCGGCATGCTGAACTGAAGGGAAAGGTCATTGTGCCCGGCACTCTCGCCAACACTACAGAAGAGCAATATCTGATCGATCATGTGCTCAAGCTCATTGAGGCGGTCGGGTTGCAGCCAGCAGAATCGAAGGAACTTCTTCGCCGAGTGTCGTTGATCATCGATCAGCACGCACGCACGAAACAGATGCCGAGGTGAGTTTTCGCCACCAAGGCATGCGTATTCATTTCACGAGACGCTCAACCCGTTCCCTTCCTTCTGTACCCGAATTGTTGCCATCTTCCGAAAACGTTCTCCACCTTCACAACGATCTGAGCATGGCCACGGACGCCGCTATGAGGAAGTCCCTGTGATCAAGAGATTCGTCGACGTGATGGCTTTTCTCGTTCTGGGCCTGGCCGGTGTGGTTGTCATGTATGGCCTGTTTGCCTTCATGGTGGTCGCTTGGAGTTGGCTGGAGGAGCGGGGGCTTCTGGGGCAGGCAGGCCTCGTGGTTCTGCTCGTGGGGTGGGCATCTCATCGTGTCCTCCTGTTTTGGAGGGAGTCGCAATCAGAAGGTTGATCAGAATGGGGATCGCCTACTCAAACCGTGTGTCTGGCACCTTGTTGCGGATGGGTATTGTCGGCGATCGGCTGATCGGCACAAACATGTGATCACCCAATGAGGGGAGGGTTCGCTGTCGAATCCCGCAGGCCCGCCCTCCACTGTCCGCCAGAACTCTTCGACAGACTCAGCCAGCAGATTTTTGATGCGCTCAATCACGAAGGCGTGACTTCCCACTAAGCCCTCCAGGTTGTGGCCCGCACAGCGGAATTCTTCGCCGCCGTTGATCTGGTCGCGGGCCGTCCCTCTCATTCGCGCCCGGACTGGTTCCTCAGTACCCCCTGCTCGGATGTGTTGTGACGAGATGCCCTACCTCTTTGGCTCGTCGACAGGCCTAACTCGGGAAGCAAGGAGGGCATCACTCCTTCTAGGCCGTAACGATATTGAGCGTTTGTTGCGCGAACTCGGCCAGGGGAGTTTTCCTCTCCCTTGAGGTCGTCCTGTGCGTGGTGCAGGGATGTGGAACGGAGTCGGTTAGGAGGGATGGACTACGATCCGACCGGCGTCATCAACCAGTTGGTGATATAGACGTTGAGAACCTGGCCCTTGCCCTTTGGCAGCAGCTTGTTGACGGTGCGCTTGAGATCTTCTCGCAAGGTGACTGATTGACCGGGCACGCGCAGGTCTTGAACCGGATAGGTATGCAGCATTTCCATAATGTACCGATCGATCTGGTCGTGTCGTTCCCTGATGATCGTGGCGGTCGCAGGCCGATCGATCTCCACGGCGAGGTTTGCTTGAACGTAGTAGAATCGCGCCCCGTCATCGACCGGGGCCACGATGGCCGGCAGATTGATGGTGAGGCCCGCAGATGTTGGTGAGAGTTCAGCGGAGGGCTTGCTCAGCGAGAGCGTGCGCGGAATCAGGTCGGGGGTAGAGAAGCCGCCAAGATACCCGACCACCAAGAGGATGGACGAGATACTGATCAAGAGGGCGAGGCAGATGCGCAGGGTGATGTTCATGCCGTCAATGATTGGGGTATGGTGACTGCTCAGCCGGCGCTGCTGTTCAGAGGCCGGAATCGCCGTCCGGATAAGCGTACCACCTGCCGCCTGAAAGTCTGTACGTAGTCATCATGGTTTTCGAGCTGGGTAAATGCCCAGGCTGTTCCAAGCGATGTCGGAATTCTCTCTCCCCATACATTCAAAGACATCCGGCCAATTGTCAGATGTGTCCGACAGTGCCTTGGTTGCAAAGGGAACCGTGGTAGCAGCAACCGGTAAGAACGCTCACTGTCCCTGCCGTGAGCACAGTGATCAACCTGCCCTTTTATCCCCATGATCGCAGTAGTCCCCTTTGATATACTCCCGGCTAATTCGGTTCTCCTGTCGTCACGATGCCGCTCGTGCCGGGCGCCGTTGGCGATGGGAGCCACGCCATACGGATGTGGTCCACTCCCAATCGGTCGTCCTCCACTCCGGCTCACAACTACTCATCAAGATTATGACACTCGGTTGGAAGCGGAAGAAGAACCAGGTTCTTTGGGCGGAACCGGATGAGTGAGCGGAGATCAGCCAGATCAGTTGGACCTGGGTGCGCGGCCACAAGGGGCACCCTGAAAACGAAGCCTGCGACTTCCTGGCGCAACGCACCGCCTCCATCGCGGCGTCCTCTGGTGGCGCGCAGGTTCAGAAAGGACAGCATGCATCTCCTCAAGGTCGGACGCTTCCATATTAACCTCGACTATATCCAATTCATCCACGAGGAACGGGAGGATTTAATTCTGCATTTCGGTGAGGGGGCCAACCTTCGGACCACCTCTGTCGCGCGCAATTCCCCTGAAGGTGAACTGCTGCAGCGGTTCATGGTCCACCATCTCTGGGCGGATCCGTCTCCGGCCTAGTAGGCATCAAGTCTTCGTACCTGCCCTTGTGTAGTGCAGCTCATTCGATCATTGCCGGTGTGCGGGAGCAGGTGTTGTGGTGGGTGTGTCGGGTTGGACGGAATGCGTGGACTATCCAATGCGGAGCGTCGATCTCGGCTTGGTTGCCGTTCGGCAATTCCCTGAACAGCCGGTGTCCCGGCCCGTCAGCCAGAGCCGGTTTCTGGCGAACCACGTATAGCCTCGGACGAGGAGCGGATCGATGAGAGGGAGGCGGCTCAGGCGGGCCAGCATCCCCAGTCCGACCGCCTGCCAGATGGCGCGGAAGACTTCCACGCCGGTGATGAGCATTCCATCGTCCCATTGCGCGTGAATCACTGCGCCAAGGCGTGCGGGATCGAGGCCGGTTGATCCTGCGTCGTACCCAGGGGCCGAGAAATCACAGAGCTTCAGCCGTTGCTTTCTATCCAAGTGCTTCATCAGCGCCATCTCGCGCGCACAGATGGGGCAGGCGCCGTCATAGAACACGGTGAGTGGGTAGAGTGGCATCGAAACCGACCCTTCGTTAGCCTGGGATCGGAAAGCGTCGCGTGAGTTGTTCCAGCTTCTCGTCGAGCTCGCCGAAGGTTTCCAGCACGTCGATATCGGCTTCCGTAAAATGCCGCCGCATGGCAAGTGCTCCCTGGCCGCCGGCCAAGAGTGCGGACAGCGGCGCCACCTCTTGTGCCAGCGCGTGAATCAATTCACTTGCCGGTAAGTCCGGGAGTGCGATGGTACAGGAGAGAATGGTCAAGTCCGGGGCGACTTCACGACAGAGGTTGCTGAGGGAGAGGATGGGGACGTTGGCTCCGAGGTAGTAAACCCGACAGCCGCGAACTCGGCAACGATAGGCGACGGCGAGCGAGGCAAGATCGTGTTCCTCGCCGGGCGGGCAAGCCACGACGACCGTGGCGCCGAACTCCGCGACCGGGAGTTGGTTCATGGCCGCATACAATTTTTGTTTGATCTGGCTGGTCACGTAATGCTCGACCGCCACGCTGATGCGGCCGGTATGCCACAGCTGCCCCACACGTTCCTGCAGCGGCAGCAGAATCCCGTGGAGTGCTTCTTCGAAGGGCACTACCGCCACGGCACCGTTTAATCGCTTTTCGAAGGTGATCCGATCGAGTGGTTCCAGGGCGATTAGCAGTTCTCGCAACAGCCGATCAAACGTATTGTCGACGACGGCCATTCGTGGCCCCGATGTGCGCATGCGGTTGATTAGCTCTTCCCGTCCCGCTTTGGCCAGATCTCCGATTGATGCTCCCGCATCCAGCTGCTGCTTGAGATACCGCAGCAGTGCCACGTCCTCATCTGAATAGTTGCGATAGCGGTTGGCTCCTCTGGTCGGTTTGAGCAGAGCAAATCGACGCTCCCACACGCGAATGACGTCGCGGCTCAGGCCGGTGAGTTTCGCAACCCTATGAATTCTGTGAGTATTCATCGCGTGGATTCAGTATAGATTCATGTCCAATGTTTGTCAAATATTATCCCATAAAAACTCTTGACACGTTGGACATATAGGGTGTAAACATTGGACATACACGTTGCAAACATTGGACACTGTTGCGCAGGAGTAACCATGGCAGCACAACACGCGACCGAAGAAATCGTAGGACGAAGCGAGACCCGGGTCGAGGTTCTGAAGTTCCGGCAGGAGTCGAGCTGCACGCGATGCGGTGGGCTCATGGTTCCTGATTTCTGTACGGATCTGCTGAACGGTTCCGGCTCGCTCGACTGCTCCACCCTCCGCTGCGTGCAATGCGGTGACATCGTCGATCCGGTCATTCGGTGGAATCGTCATCTCCAGCGACTGGCCGGTGCAGCCCGCGAGCTGAAGGTCGTGGGTCAGTTCTCCCGCGCTCAGGTGCCCGCGTAGGATTCATTGTGATGAAGATCATGGGCGGTCTAACGAAGGAGGTACACATGCGGAGTCGAAAATCTGTGCAGATAGGCATAGCGGCAGTGCTGTTAACGGGGGCCGCGACGTTGGCGGTCGCGGCGGAATCGGCGGGCGATAAGGATATGGTGCTGATTCCGAAAGGAGAATTCACCATGGGGAGCAATGAGCATGCCGATGAGGCCCGGCATCAGGTGGTGCTGGACGCCTACCTCATCGATAAGTTCGAGGCGTCGAATGCGCGATACAAGGAATTCATGCGGGCGACCGGCCATCCCGCCCCGGCCTACTGGGACGATCCGCGTCTCAGTAAGCCTGAACAGCCGGTTGTTGGGGTGAGCTGGACCGACGCCAACGCCTTTTGCAAGTGGGATGGCAAGCGGTTGCCCACGGAAGCGGAATGGGAAAAGGCGGCTAAGGGACCGGAGGGCGACAATCACTATCCGTGGGGCCATCATCTCGACCCGAAAAAGGCCAACTATGGTCAAAACGTGGGACGCACCATGCCGGTCGATTCCTATCCCGAGGGCGTGAGCGGATACGGCGTCTACCACATGGCGGGCAATGTCTTCGAGTGGGTGGACGATTGGTACGATCCGAAATATTACCGGAGCAGTAACGCGCTGAATCCTCGCGGCGCGGACAAAGGCTACAACTTCGCGAACCAAGGTCCGGTCAAGGTCTTGCGCGGCGGCTCCTGGCTCGCTCCGGAAACCTCCCTGCACACCAGTCACCGATTCTGGAATCAGCCGGAAAACAATTCCTACGGTGTTGGATTGGGCTTCCGCTGTGCCAAGTCGGTCACCGTGGTGTCGGAGGAAGCGGCTCAAGCCGGACGTGACGCATTTATCCAGGCACTCGTCGGGATGGGTGCGGAGAAGCACGCAGATGCCCTTGCGTCTATTGAGAAGGCGCTCGCGGCAGATCCAGACAACCGAGAGTATCAGGCGACTCGAGAGCTCATCAAGAACAGCATGAAGAAGTGATCCGTGACGCAGAGGGGCGGCGATGTCCGCCTTCCTGCCGCACCGCGGGCAAGGAGGTACGGCATGAATATGATGAGACACGTGCTTGGAGCAGGTTTGGCCATGGGTGTGGTCATCGCGTTGCCGGTAGCCCATACGGAAGAATCCGACATTCCGAGCGATACGGTGTGCGTGGGCAAGGGCCGTCTGTGATGGGATTGGACAAGACTGAGCTGGCCAAGTCAGACCGGCGGCTCTCCATGTACGTCAAGCGCATGAATACACCCTGGTCAGCGGAAGCGTTTCACGACGAAGGTCCGGCCCATATGGTGTTCTTGGATTCGTACCTCATCGACACGTATGAGGTGGCGAACAAGGACTATGGGGAATTCATTTGTGCCACCGGCCATCCCGCGCCGGCCTCTTGGGATGATCCTCGTCTGAACACGCCACGTCAGCCTGTGGTCGGTGTGAATGGGATCGATGCCAAGAGCTAACTGCGAGTTCCGGGGGAAGTGCCTTCCGACGGAGGCGGAGTGGGAGATGGCGGCTCACGGGCCGAACGGCAACCTGTATCCCTGGGGCAACGATGTCGATTCCGATACGGCCAACTATGATCGACATCATGAGGCGACCCTGCCCGTGGATTCGCATCCGGAGGGTGCCATCCGGTCGACGCATCGGTTCTGGAATCACCCGCTCAACAACAGCTACGGGGTGGGGTTAGGGTTCCGCTGCGCCAAGAACGCGCCGTCTGATTGGGAACAGCGCATTCGCGACAGCAACATCACCGCATGAGTGGAAATGGGCCGGGAGCGATTTGCCGAGGCGTTGCAGGCGGTCAATCGGGGGCTGGTGATGGATTCAGTTAACGTAGAACTCCTGGAACTGCGTCCCCTGATCGAGCAGTCGATAGCCCGACGCTGAGGTCTGCGCGCGAACGGAGTCGCTGAGACAGTTCCTACGAGGGAGGCAGAGCCATGACGAACAGGACAATGATCACGCTGATCGGTGGGGTTGCGGCGTGGCTGTGGGCGACGGCGATTCACGCCGGTCCCCTGGATGCCAGTCGCCACATGCATCCGGAAAATGTGCAACTCGTGCATGAGGCGGAGCATAGCGTGGACCATGCCTGGGAGGTGTACCACCGTGCGGCGCTCGGCGGGACCGTGGCGTCGCCCGATCTGCAGGCACAAATCGAACAACACTTGCATGAAGCACGAACCCTCGTGACCCAGGCGCAGGAGGCCGCCGACCGTGGCGACGCAGGTGCCGTGGAGCGCCTCGTCGGTCAAATCAGCAGGCACACGGAACAGGCGATTGCGGGGAGCAAGGAGCAGAAGCGATGACACAAGGTGTGAGTGAGAGAAGGACCAGGTGGAGTGTGGCAGGTCTCTTCGCGACGGCCGCCTTTGCACTTGCCCTGAGTCCTGCGACGGCGGCGCCGCCCAGCAAGGAGCTGGATTCCGTGCCGATGATCACCGTTCCGGCCGGACCATTCACGAGGGGGACCCAGAGTCCCAGGGGGCGAGCTGACGAATGGCCACAGCGCACTGTGCATGTCGATGCCTTCGTCATTGATCAGGTGGAGGTGACCAACGAGCGCTACCTGGCCTTTGTGGCGACGACCGGTCACCGAAACCCGCCGAATCCTTATGGTACCGGTGCGCTGGTGTCGGCGAAAGGGATCGAGCAACTTCCGGTCGTCCAGGTGACCTGGTACGACGCCAAGGCCTATTGCGCCTGGGCCAAGAAACGGTTGCCGACCGAAGCGGAATGGGAAAAGGCGGCACGCGGGACCGATGGTCGGACGTATCCGTGGGGCAACGACGAAGCGACGTCGACACGGGCAAATTATGACCGCGAGTGGGTCAACGAGAAGACGCTCTATGCGGTGGGGTCGCTGCCGGGAGGCGACTCACCCTATGGTATCAAGGACATGTCCGGCAACGCTCGTGAGTGGGTTCAGGACTGGTACGACCCTGACTACTACCAGAACGCGCCGACGACGAATCCGCAAGGTCCGGACAAGGGCATCGTGCGGGTCATTCGAGGAGGATCCTGGCACAGTCCGCTGGCTGACATTACGGCGACCGCGCGTGGTCGGGGCGGATTTGCATTGCAGACCCATGGGACCGGATTCCGCTGTGTGCGTGGTCTGGCGGGACAGGACGCTGCCGCTCACGAACCGGCGGCCAAGTGAATCACGATGGGCGGTGGTCGGCTCAAGCTGATCGAAATTGAGAAATTGGAGGTACCGCGACTCCGCACGCGGCCTCCCGTTGAGGCGGATGGGTTCTTCCTTCGGAGGAACCCGTCCCCTCGGCGAACCATCGAACGGAACAACACAAGGTCCCCTATGGGTGGGACATGAACGAAGGAGGTGCACATGGGGCAGCTGATCGTCGTAGGTCTGGTCCTCGTAGCGGTGAGCGTTGCCGCCGCCGCATTGATGAGTCGCAGGAAACCCGTCTACGTCGTCGTGAGGCAGGGAACGTATCGATCTCACAGCGAGTAAGTCACGTGTGGCGAGTGGGTGTGCTGCACCGTGATCAGGGAGAAGAGATTCAGGGAAGACTATTTATTTTTCTCGAAGTCGGGGGTTCCAATGGAAACACATGGGACGCCGGAATCATACACTCCTTCGCAAGAGGGCAACCATCGATGCCCTCGTTGCGGTGGGCTCTTGTTGACGCAACAGTACATCGATCTCCTGGACGACACTGGTCAGATTGATATCACGGCATGGCACTGCACGATCTGCGGGGAGGTGCTCGATCCCGTGATACTGAAGAATCGGTATGGCCCTCCGCCGAACTTGCTGTATGGCACAAAAGAGCGCAAGTTCAGTCAGCGTGTGACGGCTCTCCCGGGCCAGCCGGGATCGAAACCGGCAACAGATTTGGGTGAAGCAAGGGGCAGCAGAAATTCCCCTGAGGGCGGGTCTCCCATCGAACCCTCGTAGAAACTTCTTGTCGGCAAGGACGCGAGATATGCGGATTGTCATCACCGGAGGAACGGGATTCATCGGGCACGCGCTGGTCGACGCGTTGACGCGCCAGCAGCATGATGTGGTGGTTCTGTGTCGGAAGCCCGCACGATCGGTTCACTCGTCTGCTGTGTACGTGGAGTGGGATGCTCGAACCGTGGGCCCTTGGAGAGCTGAGCTACAAGAGGCTGATGCGGTCGTCAACTTGGCCGGTGCCCCCATTGCCGAAGGTCGGTGGACGCCGGCCCGTAAGCGTCTGCTGCTGGAAAGCCGAACCGTTAGCACCAGACTATTGGTCGATGCTCTCGCTGCCCGTATCTCGCCACTTCCTGTGTTCATCACGGCGTCGGGCATTGGGTACTACGGTGCGAGTGACGACCGGGTCCTCGACGAGGGGTCGGCACTCGGAGAAGGATTCTTGGCGGACTTGTCTGCAGCGTGGGAGGCAGAGGCGTTGCGTGCCGCCCAGTTCCGTACGCGGGTCGTGGTGCTGCGTACGGGTATGGTGCTTGAAGAGGACGGTGGGGCATTGCCGAAAATGTTGCTACCGTTTCGCTTCTTCGCCGGGGGGCCGGTCCTGCCCGGCACGCAGTGGGTCTCGTGGATTCACCGCGCGGATCTGATCGGACTTATTCAATGGGCGATGACGACGCCGACCGTGTGTGGTCCGCTCAATGCCGTGGCTCCTGAGGCGGTAACGATGAAGACCTTTTGTACGACGGTCGGCAGAGTGCTCCATCGTCCCTCGTGGCTGCCGGTCCCGAGCTTGGCCTTGCAGCTGGCGCTGGGGGAGCTGGGGACATTGATGACGACCGGTCAACGTGTGGACCCGGCGAAGGCGAGAGCGGGCGGCTACGCCTTCCGGTATCCGACGCTGGAGCCGGCGTTACGAGCGATTGTCGGTGGGGAGCGTCGGCCATGACTGCCTTCATTGAACCCGTCATGCAGTATGCGCACGCACTGGCGGTGGCCGTACTGGTCGGCAAGGTGGTGTTGCTCTCCTTTGTGGTCGCGCCGATTCTTGCGAAGCAGTTGGGACCGGACCAGTTCGGTCCTGTCGTTCGCCGATTATTCCCTGCCTACTACCTGTTGGGCATGGGCGCGGCGACGGTCGGACTCCTGTCGCTGCTCGCGATTGGATCCCTGCGCGGGCTGAGCGCGTCGGTGCTGGGAGCGGGAGGGATCTGGGTGGTGATTCTTCTCGCAGAGTCCTACTGTCGTTCGCCGCTGACTCCACAAAGCAACGCGATGCGGGATCGGCTCAAGGAGCAGGAGCAGCAGGGTGATGTTGATCCGGTGTTGCAGGCGGCCTGGACTCGGCTACACCAACGGTCGCTGTGCCTGAATTCATTGGTGCTGATCGGAGGCCTGTGCTTGGTCGGCATGATTCGTCAAATCTCATGATGATGAAGGGGGAAGGATGATGCACACACAAGGGTCTGTCGGGCGTTGCCTCTTTGCGGCGCTACTGAGCCTCGCCGTGAGTCAAACCTGGGGCATCAGTGATCAACTTTGGGCCGGGGACGGTCATGAGAAAGGCGGGTCGCAAGGCCCGATGTATGGTCTGGAGACGACCATTCCGGACGGCGTGATCGGCGTGGCGCTGCACGTGGGGGCTGAGCGCGTCGGTGATCCGTCGGTCTTGTTTATCGCGCAAGTGTTGCCGGATGGTCCGGCGGAGAAGGCGGGGCTCAAGCAGGGTGATCAAGTAACAACCGTAGATGGCGCTGCGCTGACCGGCAAGACGTACGAGCAGGTTGCGCTTATGGTGCGTGGGGAGCCGGGAACCGTGGTGAAATTGGGGGTAAAGTCGGAGGACGGTGTACGGGAGGTCTCCGTCACGCGGGTTGCCGGGCAGACCTTGTACAAGGGGCAGATGGGGTCGCACGGTGGTCAGACTAAATAGGTGAGGCATGAAACAGGTGATTGCAGGGATGGTGGCGTTGGGGCTTGTCGCCGCCCTGTCACCGGCTCAGGCGGTGGAGACAACGTCGGCATATCCGGCCCTGTCGGGGCTTGCGAGAACAGGACTCTACCTATTAGCCGGCGACTATCGTCGGGCACTGGAGGCCTGCGAACGAGGGATCCAGGACCGGCCGTCAGCCGAAACCTATCTGCATCTCACCTACGTCTATCACGCCATCGATGCGTACCTGGAACAGTTGTCCAAGGATGAAAGCTGGATGGCCGTCGAGCAGTTGTATCTGAATCTCGCCTATCGGCACACCGAAGATCTCGTCGACCCTCCAGGCGGGCTGGCCCGTATGGCGAAAGAAATGATCCAGACCAGCGTGCGTCAGCAGGCGGACGTCAGCGCCGCAATGGCGGTTCGGCTCAACAAGTCGGTGTCCGATCGACTCTGGACGGAGCAGACGCAATGGCGGAGCGCGCACCCCACGACCTGGTGGCAGGCGTTTCCGGAGGCCTGGGTTCGATGAGGACGGTTCCCCCGCGGCATCGTGTCCGCACAGTGAAGGAGGCAGGACCATGCTGAGACAGACCACTCAACGCGGCATCGATCTCAAGTTATTCGGCGCCATGTTTCTCCTCGTGGGCTTGATCGATATGCTCATCATCGAAGGGTTCCCGGCCTATGCGCTGAAGCTGTTCGGGGTCACGATCGCGGGACCACTGGCCTACCTCGTCAAACTGCATTCGCCGGCCGCCCACTTCCTGATCGGCTATGGCTTCGTGTTTTTGCGCCCCTGGGCCTGGGGGTTGGCCATGGCCTATGGAGGATTCGGCCTGATGAGTGAGCTGATGAACCAGTTTCAATTCGGCTACCACCATCTGCGTACGGGTTTCATGGCTACAACGGTCCTGTTTCTCTGCTATGTTTCGTGGCGACGAGTGTTGTTTGTCGATCCGTTGCCGCCACCGACTCGGTTGGCGTCTTCGTCCCCAGAGGTGCATTTATGAAGGGGCTGGTCTGGTTTCGTCGAGATCTCCGGATACATGACAATCCTGCGCTGTCAGCCGCCTGCAAGGAGTGCCGGGAGATCGTGCCCCTGTTCGTGTTCGACGAGCCTCTGCTGCGTGATCATGTCTTCGGGGCCGCCTGTGTCGGGTTCATGTTGGGATGCCTGGAGGATGTACGCCGCTCCTTGGCTGAGCGCGGAGTGACGCTCCTCTGGCGGACGGGTGAGCCGGTGGAGACGGTGTTGCGGACGGCTCAGGACCTGGCGGTGGACGCGGTGTATTGGAATCGTGATTATGAGCCAGGCGCCATCGATCGGGATCGAATCGCACAGCAGCAGTTGGCTCGACAGGGTCGTACCGTCAAGACCTTTAAGGACCATGTGGTGTTTGAGGCTGAGGAGGTGCGGAGTCTGACCGGGGATCCGTTTCAACGGTATAGTGCGTATCGCGATCGGTGGTGGGCGAAGTGGCGTGCGGCCGCGCCGCCTGTGCTGCCTGTGCCGACCCTTCCATGCGCGGGGAACACGGTATCTTCCATGCCCCCCTGGCCGAAGCCGGAAGATCTTGGCTATACGTCGGTGCCGATGTGGATCGAGCCGGGTGAACAGGCGGCGCGAGCCAGATTGCAGTGGTTTTTACAAGGGCCGATCCATCGCTACGTCAGCGGGAGAAATCTTCCGGCGCAGGACGGGACATCCAAGTTGTCCCCGCATGTGCGGTTCGGAACGATCAGTGCGCGCACGATGGTGCATGCCGCACTCCACACCCTCTCGCAGGGCGGACAGGTCTCTCGCGCCGATGTCTTCACCTGGATCGACGAGTTGGTGTGGCGGGAGTTTTTTCAGCAGGTGTTGACGGCGTTTCCGCATGTCGCAGAGGGGCCGTTCAAGGCGAAGCCCGGACTGCCCCCTCCGCGTTCTGCCGGGCCTGAGCGCGACCGGTTGTTTGTCGCCTGGAGTCAGGGTCAGACCGGCTATCCGATCGTCGACGCCGGGATGCGTCAGTTGAACAAGACCGGATGGATGCATAATCGCGTGCGCATGATCGTGGCGTCGTTTCTGGTGAAGGATCTTCGTCTGGATTGGCGAAGCGGTGAACGGTACTTTATGGAGCAGCTGGTGGACGGTGACCTGGCAGCCAACAACGGCAACTGGCAGTGGTGCGCGTCGACCGGTACGGATGCCATGCAAGGCTATCGCATTTTTAACCCTACCCTTCAAAGTGCGAAGTTCGATCCAGACGGGGGGTATGTGCGCCAGTATGTCCCGGAACTGAGTCAGGTACCGACCAAGTGGATTCACGAACCGTCGCTCATGCCCAAGGAGGAACAGGTGCGGGCTCGATGCCGCATCGGCATCGACTACCCTGAGCCGATCGTCGATCATCGGCAGGCGCGTCAGGAATATTTGGATCTCGGGAAGCAGCAGGTGGCCCCGTGACGTCGCCGGCGCTTCGCCTCGGCATCAGCCGGTGTTTGCTCGGCGAACAGGTTCGGTTTGATGGCGGCCACAAGCGGGACCAGTTTCTGACGGAGGTGTTAGGCCGATATGTGGAATGGGTTCCGGTGTGTCCGGAAGTCGAGGCGGGGCTCGGCACGCCGCGTGAAGCGATGCGACTGGTAGGAAATCCGCTGCGGCCGAGCCTGGTGTCGATCAAGAGCGGGCAGGATCACACCCTTGCCTTGGAGGTCATGACGAACAGACGCCTGGCTGACCTGGAAGGGGTGGATCTGTCGGGGTTTGTGTTCAAAAAAGATTCTCCCAGTTGCGGAGTGGAACGTGTCCGAACGTACAATGAGCATGGCATGCCCAATCGCAAGGGCGTGGGCCTCTTCGCGCGAGCCTTCGTCGGACGGTTCCCGCTTGTCCCGGTCGAGGAGGAAGGCCGGCTGAGTGATCCCATGTTACGAGAAAATTTCATTGAGCGGGTCTTCTGTTATCGGCGCTGGCAGGATTTGATCCGTGGCGGGGTGACGAGGCAAGCGGTAGTACGATTTCACACAATTCATAAATACCTGCTCCTGGCCCACAGCGCTCCGCACTACCGCCAGCTTGGCCGGTTGGTGGCGCAAGTCCATGAGTGTCGCCCCAAAGACCTGGCCCTTCGATACGGTGAACTCTTCATGCAGGCCCTGGCGGTGCGGGCGACGGTACGCAAGCACGTCAATGTCCTGCAACATATCCTGGGGCATTTCAAGGATCGCCTTGCTGCGCAGGAAAAAGCGGAACTATTGGGTGTGATTGCGGACTATCATCAGGGACTCACGCCGTTGATCGTGCCCCTGACCTTGATCAAACACTACGTGCAGGTATTTGATGTCGAATATATTCGCGAGCAGGTGTATCTGAATCCCCATCCGAAGGAATTGATGTTACGTAATCACGTATAAACGGATGTGATTCCTCGTCCGAGGCCTCTGCGATGAACCGTCTTCGCAGTGAATCGCATCCACAGGCATCCAGTCGAATGCGACGGTGAAGAGAGTCAGTGTCAATCCATGCGAGCGAGACATTCTTGAGAAGGAGCGAGGACATGGCGACAGTGCGGAAGGGTGTGATTCTAGTCGGACACGGCGGCATTCCCAAGGGCTGCCCACAAGATTTGGTGACGAAATTGAAGCGGCTCGAAGCCCAGCGCCGCGCGGCCAATCAGCCGCCGTCGGCAGAGGAACTGGAGTTGGATGGCAAGGTTCGCCACTGGCCGAGAAATGCGGAGACCGATCCCTATCAAGCCGGTTTGGAAGCCGTGGCGGCGAAGTTGCGCGCCACGCTGGGGGATGTGCTGTTCGCCGTGGCCTATAACGAGTTTTGTGCCCCGACATTGGAAGAGTCGGTCGACCAACTCGCCAAACAGGGTGCGACCCATATTACCGTGGCGACCACGATGTTCACGCCTGGTGGTTCGCATTCTGAAATCGAGATCCCTGAAATTCTCACGCACCTTCGTCCGCAGTACCCGGGGGTGGAGCTCCGTTATGCCTGGCCGTTTGATCTCAGCCTGGTCGCAGGAACGCTGGCTGAACAGGTGAAACGATTCTCCTGACCGTTCCCCTGATGTGCATTCCGATGGTATACGGAGTGGCTAGACCGGTGCCGGAGTCGTGTCATCGGATAGTAGGCTGATTCAGATGAACCGTGTTGGGCAATGCGTGATGTCTTCTGATCGGCAACCAGTGTAGAATCAGCCGCCGGCACATGGGCCTGCGAGCTGCATCGACGGCATGGCCCCTGGGCGATCATGGGAGCACAGGACAAATCATGCTGCAAGACGAACTTGTCGCCGCGTTTCACAAGACTCAGTCGTTCAAATGGGATCCGAGCGGAGGCTTCAAACTCGCATCGGGATTGCTGAGCCCGTTTTACGTTGATTGTCGAACCTTGATGGCATTTCCCTATGCACGCCACTTGGTGGCCAAACGAGCGTGGGAGGTCATCAAGGATCAAGACATTGATTGTCTCGGAGGGCTGGAGATCGGCGCGATTTCCATCGCCACGTCGATCTCCGATTATGCCTATCTTGCGTCTCCTCGCCGGGAGTGGCGGACATTTTTCGTACGCAAGCAGGCGAAGGATCATGGCCTTGGTCGGTTGGTCGAGGGAGTCGTTCTGGCCGGGGATCGTGCGCTCGTCGTCGATGATGTGCTCACCAGCGGTGGGTCTGTCGTGAAGGCGATCGTCGCAGCTCGTGAGGCAGGGCTTGAAGTGAAGGAAGCCCTGGTGATTGTCGATCGGAAAGAGCAGGACGGTCGAGCCCGTGTCGAGCAGTTGGGAGTGCGGGTGGCGAGTCTCCTCACGATTGATGAGCTCATGCAGGGTCGGCCGTCCGCTTCCTAGGCTATTTGCACTCGAACTGTATTCCCCACCGTCGCTCCTCGACGACATCGCTGGATCCTGCGATGGGACTGGCTTGGCGAAGTCGCCCCTTGGTTTCCCCCTCGCGGACGATCGTGTGCCCGCCCGGACACTTGTGATCGATGATCCGCATTGCGTCCTTGCGGAATGTGGACAACAGCGTGCCTTGCTCGGCACGGTACGGGTACACGACGACGCCTCCATGGTCTGAGTCTTTAACGAGAATGGCGCCGTCTCCGCAAGCTGACAGGAGGGCGCACATCACCAGGCTCATCAGACTTGACCAACTTTTCATCGAGTACCTATCATACAAGGTGAATGCCAGACCCATCATGTCGTCAACCAAGGAGCCAGCCATGCGATATCTTACTTGTATCACGTGTGCAGTCGTTCTCGGCGGGTTTCTTCTCCAGGAACCAGTGCCTTCCCTCGCCTATCATTCCTACGTATTGAGCGTACAACAATTACGAGCCGGCCTCGCCAAGGCGCCCTCCACGAGCGCCAAGGGGTTTGTCTTGATCGATGTGCGCTCCCCGGAAGAGCATGCGTCCGGCATGATTCCCGGCACCGACCTGAACATCGATTTTCGAGAAATGAAGGCGCGTCACCGTGAACTGGGGGTGAAACTGGATGATCATATCGTCGTCTATTGCCAATCCGGCCATCGCAGCAACATCGCTGCGGAAACCTTAGCCGACCTGGGGTATACGCATGTCTACAATGTGGTGGGAAGCATGAATGCGTGGACCGAAGCGGGATTTCCCATCGCACCGGGACGGTGAGTCGGGTGGTGTCAGGGCTTTCGGGGTGCCTGCGACGATTCCGACAATGCTCCTGTCCTCGCAGAGGTCCGCGGGCTGATCCCGATGACCGTGGGAAGAGGAATGTGGACGCCTGTGTTGCCGGCCAGCAATGCACGCCAGCCAGCCTGGGCGGCGGTTTCCTGGGCGGCGTGCAGCAGATCCTGGCTGGCGATGACATCGGACGAGGCGCCACCGTCCATGGCCATGGCCTGCCGGAGTGAAGGGAGTTGCCGATGCAGACAGTCGGCCAGGTGATGTAGCGACACGATGTCCACGGTCTTGATCACGAGGATCGCCCCTTGCCCGTCTTCAGCCACCACCGTCTGAAACGCACGTTTCCCGCTGTCTCGCACCCGGAGTTTGCCCGTCCGGTCGAACAACATCAGTGATTGTGCAGCCTCGCGGTAGAGCGGCGGATCTTCGGTGAATGCTTCAAACGCGAGATCGAAGACGCGCGCTTTTCGAAGTGTTCCGTCGACAGGTTCCGCCGCAAACAGTCCTTGCCACGAATGATGTTTCTTACCCCCGAGCGACCGGCCTTCTTTCAGCAACACGCCCAGATAGGAATAGTCCTCGCGAAACAAGCCTGCATTGAACATGACGTAGGCGTCGGTCCGTTGCTGCCAATCATGGATCGAGATCGGAGCGCGAAGCCCTTCGTCGCGATACTGATGGATGGAAAATCGGAATCGTTCCGGGTCGACTTGGAGCATCAGCAAGGCGGGAACCTGCGGGCAGGTGTCGATGGGGTTCCAGAGCGCCACTTGCATGCCGGTAGTCAGTCGCTCCCAAGGCAATGATTCTGCCTCGGCCGGCCGAGCCGTGACGACTCCATACAATCCGATGATGAGCAGGCAGCCGCACAGTGCATGTTCCCAGCGATGGAGTGTCGGCGGTCCTGAGCGGCGATGGTCCATTAATACGCGTTGTCCTTGATCGTTTCGACAGGGCACGTCGGCACGACGCCCCTGCGGTCTGAGTATAAGAAGGATCGACACATGGGTCAAACTGGTGATGGGCAACGGTCGGTCGGCACTGATCTCTTACGAGGCTCTGGCGGTGCGAGATGTGTGGTTCGGTGGTGATGTTTGCACGTGCGCCGGCCCGGTCCCCGGCGCAGAGGAGTCGAGCAGTGCGCGCACGGTGCGTAGCAGCAGATCCGGCGTGAACGGTTTCTGGAGAAATGTGGTGCGGTGCGGATCCATGCCGCTGTTGACGGAAATGTCGTCGAGGTATCCGGACATGAACAGCACCCGGAGATTTGGCTTGATGACCGCCAGATGTTCGGCCAGCTCCCGGCCGTTCATGCCCGGCATCACCACATCGGTCAGCAGGAGATCGACGTGATAACTCTGTTGCGTGGCCGTGAGGCAGGCTTCGACTCCGTTCTTGGCCTCGATCACCTGGTAGCCGGTCTTGAGTAACTCGCGACGCACGAGGTCGCGCACCCCATTATCATCTTCGACCAACAGGATGGTTTCAGATCCGTGGCGTGGTTGGGCCTGTGGGGAATCGGTGGACGTGGCGGTGGTTTGCGGTGTGGCTCGCGGGAAGTACAGGTCAAAGGTCGTTCCGTGTCCGACCTGGCTCCAGACATCGATGCCGCCGCCGCAGGTGGTGACGATCCCGAAGACGGTCGACAGGCCGAGGCCCGTGCCTTTATGCGCTTCCTTGGTGGTAAAGAAGGGCTCGAATAGGTGGCCGAGCACGTCGGTATTCATGCCGCACCCGGTGTCCGTCACCGTCAATTTCACATAGTGTCCGAGCGGCAAGGGGTGTAGGTGGTGCATCGGGGTGCGCGCAAGCTCGACCTGTGAAGTTTCAATGGCCAGGAGGCCGCCGTTGGGCATGGCGTCTCTGGCATTCACGACCAGATTCATCAGGACTTGCTCCAATTGTCCTGGATCGGCTTTCACATGCCCGTTATGGGGATCGGGACGGATGACCAGTTGGATGTCCTCTCCGATGAGGCGCCGGAGCATGCCTTCGACGTTGCCGATGACCGAGTTCAGCGGCAGTACGTTCGGTTCCATCGGTTGCTTCCGGCTGAAGGCCATCAGTTGGCGAATCAGGTTCGCCGCCCGTTCGCCAGCCTTTTGCATTTCTTCGATCTTGGCGCGGATGGGACTACCGACGGACAGTTCGTCCAGCAGCACCTGGCTATGTCCCATGATGACGGTCAGCAGATTGTTGAAATCATGGGCAAGTCCCCCGGCCAGGCGGCCGACGGCTTCCATCTTCTGCGCCTGTCGCAATTGCTTTTCGCTCATCCGTAAGGCGTCTTCCGCGCGTTTCCGCTCCAATCGCTCATCGAGTTCGCGGAGCGTTCGGCGCACGGAGGGCACCAGTCTGCCGAGACGCTGTTTGGAAATGTAGTCGGTTGCGCCGCGCTGCATCATATCGACGGCGAACTCTTCCCCTTGCATGCCGGAGACGAACAGAAACGGCACGTCGGGATGCAGGGCCCGCGCGAGGTCAAGGGCCGCCGCTCCATCGAAGTCGGGCACTGTCGTATCAGCTAGGATGAGGCTGAATCCGCCCTGCCGGAGCGCCGCAAGAAAGTCTTCCCGCGTGTGGACCCGTTTTGTCTGGCAAGGAATGCCGGCATTCCGGAGCGTGGAGTCAATCAGCTCCGCGTCCGCTGGGTTGCCCTCGAGATGGATGAGTCGCAGGGGCTGAGTCATCTTTACGTTCGGGCTCAAATGGTTATGCCGACCGTTCAGCTGTACGGCCGGCGCCTTCAGGGGGTGGTTCGTTGATCATGCCCCAGAATACACCGAGTTCTTTCACGGCTTTGAGAAATTGGTGGAACTCAACCGGTTTGACCACGTAGGCATTGGCGCCGAGCGCATAACTTTCCGCCAGATCCCGCTCTTCTCGGGAGGAAGTGAGCATCACGACGGGGATGGGGCGCAAGTCCGCATCATTCTTGATGGTGCGTAAGACTTCGAGTCCATCGACTTTCGGCATCTTCAAGTCAAGCAGGACGACGGCCGGGTTGCCCTGGAGTCGGGTCTTGAAGTGGCCCCGGCAATAGAGATAATCGAGTACTTCCGCCCCGTCATGACAGAGGATGACCTTGTCGGCCAGCTGGTGTTCTTCCATGGCCGCGAGCGTCAGCTCCGCGTCGCGCGGGTTGTCTTCTGCCAGCACAATGGGTTTGGAGAGTGTCATGTGGAAGGCCTCGCTAGCGGGAGGCTGACGTAAAAGGCGGCACCGTTGCCGAGGGCCCCTTCCGCCCAGGTTTTCCCCCCATGTCGGTGAATAATTCGTCGGACATTGGCCAGGCCGATGCCCGTCCCTTCGAATTCATCCGCGCGATGGAGTCGTTGAAAGACTCCAAAGAGCTTGTTGGCATACTGCATATCGAATCCTACTCCATTGTCTCGCACGAATAACACTGCTTCGCCGGGACCGTCGCTCCGGGTTCCGATTTCGATGGTGGCGTTCGGCTGTGTGCTGGTGAATTTAATCGCGTTGGCGATCAAGTTGATGAACACCTGGCGCAACATAGCGGCGTCCCCCGTGACGTCAGGGAGTTGAGCGATTGTCCATGAGATGGCGCGATCTTGCAAGTCATGTCGAAGATCGTGCAGGACGGCCGCGATCAATTGGTTCAGATTGACGGTGCCGCGCAACATCTCCTGTCGACCCATGCGGGAAAAGACCAAGAGATCATCGATGAGTTGCCCCATCCGGGTGGCGGCCTCCGAGATGGTGTGTAGGTAACGTTTGGCCTTGTCGTCGAGGGAGACGGACGTGGCTTTGGCCAGCAGTGAGGCGTACCCATCGATGTGTCGCAGCGGTGCGCGTAGGTCATGGGAGACGGAATAGCTGAACGCTTCCAATTCTTTATTTGCGGCCTCAAGGAGTTCCCCCCGCCGATGCAGTTCTTCGGCGATCCGCCGTCTTGCGGTGATGTCATGCCGGATCAGGTAGTACACCGCCGCGAGGAGCACGAAGAGGAGGAGGGCACCGATGCTGAGCAGAATGATGCTGGAGCGGGTCGTCCTGGTGGATTCGATCACCCGTTGCGCAAGCGCCTTATTTTCTTCCTGCTCCATGAGTCCCTGAAGTTTCCTCGCCGCATCGAGCGACGCCTTCGCGACACCGGTTAAGGCCATGTCTCGAACGGACTCATATCCGGTCTTATTCCGTACCTCAATGGCATTGCGTTCTTGCTGCAACTGTTGAGTGATGAGCTGTTCGAGGTGCGTGACGTGTGCCCCCTGACTGCTGTCGGGGTCCGTGAGATCGCGCAGGTAACGGATGAACTCCGGTGCGCGGTCCCGAAGCGTATTGTAGGCCGCAAGGTAGCTTTCGTCTCCGGTGACAAGGAAGCGTCGGTGGCCATTTTCTGCGTCGTCCAACGCCTCTCCCATCGCACCGAGCAGTTGGATGAACTCGTGGCTGCGCTGGTCTTGGTGGCCGTTCCGGATGAGGACGGTCATGTTGCGATAGGAAATGACGGAAATGACGAGGATTCCCGCAAACACCAGCCCAAAGCCTGCCAAAACGCGCTGTTCGATGGAGCGCGCCTGGACGCTTCGAATCAACGAACCGACAAACGATAATTGGGACGGGACTCGTTCGCCCTTCGGAAGCGCGGTATTGATGCTGGCATCGAGCGTCCGTTGAGGATCTGGTTCGTTCATGTTCATCATGAAAGCCCAGGTGTGCCGATGGACACAAGCGGGTCGTGCGGGACGCTAATGAGTGCAGTCCGTGAACGTCAGCCTGTATTGTAGCAGAAGGCCTTGATAAGAGAAGGGATTTTATGAAAACCGGAGGCGGTGACCGGAGCGGCGCTCTTAACCCCCGACGGGGGGCGTCGGAGGAGAAAGCGACGCGGCCGGACCGAGGAGGTTCGAAAACATCAGGGTTGCGGAGACCGCCCAGTCGAGGAACGGTTGCGGATAGATGCCGATCACCAGCGTACCAGCCAGTCCGACATAGATGACGGCACGCAGCGGGCCTGTGGTCTTGATGGGAGAAGAATCGAGTGGTTCATTGATGTACATTTTTTTGACCACGATCAAGTAGTAGTACATCGAGACGACGATATTGACGAGCCCCACGGTAATAAGCGTGTAAAGGCCTTCTTTGATCGCGGCGACAAAGATATAGAGCTTGCCGATGAAGCCGGCGAGCGGCGGGACGCCAGCCAGTGAGAGCAGGAAAATCAGCATGGCGAACGCGAGAAACGGCGAACGCCGATTCAAGCCGCGGTAGTCATCGATCTCGTCGGTGCCCAACGAATTGCTGATCGCCATGATGACGGCGAAGGCACCAAGATTGGCAAAGAGATAGGTCAGCAGGTAGAACAAAATGGAATCGGTGCCCATTTTGGTGCCTGCAGCGAGACCGATGAGGACGTTGCCGACCTGCGCGATACCGGAATAGGCCAACAGCCGCTTGATGTTTCGTTGTGCAATGGCGACGATGTTGCCGTAGGTCATGGAGAGGATCGAGGCTGCTACGATGAGCAGCGCCCACGCCGGCTTGAAGGTCGCAAGCGCTACGAGGAAGAGGCGCAATAGAATGGCGAAGGCGGCGACTTTCGGTGCGATGGACAGGAACGCGGTCACGGGAGTCGGGGCACCGTGATAGGTGTCCGGAATCCAGGAATGGAAGGGAACGGCGCCGATCTTGAACCCCAGGGCGGCAAAAATGAGGAGGAATCCGATGACCAGGCCGGTGGTCGGGTTGGCCCCGGTCATTTCGGAAAAGACGAGCTTGCCGGTTTCCCCATAGACGAGGCTGATGCCATAGCCGAGCAGCCCCGCAGCAAAGACGCCGAGAATGAAGAATTTGAGGCCTGCCTCGTTAGAGGCCATGTCGTCGCGCAGGTAGGAAACGAGCACGTAAAACCCGAATGTGGCGAATTCCAACGTGACAAAGAGTGAGAGGAGATCGTTGGCGGAGGCCATGAACATCATGCCCAGCGCCGACATCGCAACGAGGAAATAGTATTCTCCTCTGAAAAAGGAAAAGCGGTGTACGTAATCGATCGAGAGGAGAATGACCAGAGTCGTGGCTAGGAGGATCATCACCTTGAAGAAGATGGCCATCCGGTCCACCACGAACATCTTGGCGAAGAGGGTCCCGGTGATGCCGGTCATGTCGAACCACGCAAGGCAGCCCAGAGTGATCAACAACCCGGCGATCGTGAGATACGCTAGCTGTTCTTGGACAATGCGCTTGAAGGAGAAATCTACGGCCAGCACGACACACAGCCAGACCGTCAGAAACAGCTCGGGAAGCAAGAGCAAGAGATCGCTGGGCGATAGCGTCAGAGAGAAATTCATCGCGGGGTCACCTTCGCGATCGCCTCATGGGAAGCCGATACTGGCGTGATGGGCGAACTGGCAAGTGGAATATGTGTCGGCTGCTCCGCGACCGGCACGACTTTCGTGATGCGTGCGATCAGCGGGTCGACGCCGGAACGGACGACCGAGTACAGGTGGCCGGGGAAAATGCCAAAGCTGACGCTGACCAGGATCATGAGGAGGAGTGGCATGCGATCCACCACGGCAACGGCGTCGTGGGAATGGCTATATTTTTCCGCCATCGAGCCATAGAAGAGGCCTCGCATCATCTTGAAGAGATACGCCATGGTCAGCACGATACCGAGCACGGCGACAACCACTTGGAACGGGTATTTATTCCAACTGCCGACGATGATCATGACCTCGGCAATGAAGTTCACGGTTCCCGGCATTCCGATTGAGGCCATGCAGCCGATGACGAAGGCGGCGGAGATGAACGGCATCCGGTTCGAGAGACCGCCGAGGGACGGAATGTCCCGGGTGTGAGTTTGGTCATACACCCAGCCGGCCATGGCGAACAGCATGCCGGTGGCCATCGCGTGGGCGAACATGTAGATGATGGCTCCGCTGAGGCTAATGTAGTCCAAGGCCGCCATACCCAGGAAGACGTATCCCATGTGGCTCGAACTGGAGTAGCCGATGACGTATTTGGTGTCTTTGGCGTAGTAGGCAACAAGCCCACCGTAAATGATGCTGAAAATGCAGAGCACGGCGGCGATCGGCATCAGCTCCCGAGTCGTTTCGGGGAGGATCTCAAATGCCACGCGAATGATGGAGAAGTGTCCCAACTTCATCAGCACGCCGGCGTGCAACATGCTGGTGGCTGCCGGAGCGGCGGCGTGACCGACAGGCGACCAGGAGTGCAAGGGCCAGATCGGAGCGATGGATGCAAAGCCAAAAAAGATCAGCAACCAGATGAGCGTGGCCAACGGGCCTGAGAAATGCGCCTTCTCCCGCAGCACGAGAATATCGAAGGTGTTCAGGCCGGAGAACTTATAGATGAGCAAGATGCCCATTAAGGCCGCAACAGCGAACGCTGAAAGGAACAGGACCAGCTTCATGGCCGCGTATTCCTTGCTGTTGGCGCCGAAGTTGAAAATGAAGCCGACGGAATCGCGCTGTTTCAAGCCTTCCGGATCGGTCATCTCGAGGTACTTCTTCGTGTGACTGCCCCACATGCCCAGGAGCAAATACATGGGGATCACGGACATTTCATAGAAGAAGTAGAGGAAGAACAGGTCCAGCGACATGAAGACGCCGATGGTGGCGGCGGCGAGGATCAAGATCCAGATGTAAAACTCCTTCATCCGATCTTTGATATGCCAAGACACAAAAATACCGGCAAAGAGCAGAATGCCTGAGGCGAGGACAAGCGGAGTCCCGATGCCATCGACACCCAGGTGGAGTGAGATGCCCAACTGCCGCGACCATTCAAGGCGTTGGATGAACTGGTAGCCGCCTTTGATCGGGTCGTAAGCGTAAAACAGGTAGATGGACGCCACCAGTGTGACGAAGGCGGAGCCGGCTGCCACACCGCGCACCAGCGAGACCTGGCGATTGGAGACAAAGATCAGCGCGAGTGCTCCGACAAACGGGGCGAACAAGATAATGAGGAGAGTGTATTCAGCCATGGTCTTACTTTGAGGGCACTTGGGTCACAGTGTTTACCGAGGCGACTTTGGCGCGATCCAGCCGGTCGACGAGGGCTTGAATCGAGCCATTCATCATCCTCAGGAATGGGGATGGGTAGAGGCCGATCCACAAAATCATGATCGAGAGCGAAAGCGCAATGGTGATTTCGCGCATGTGGAGATCCTTGATGGCGGTAGAGACGTGTTTGCCGACAGGACCCAGCATGGAACGTTCGTAGTACCAGAGAAAATACGCGGCACCAAAGATCACCCCGAGGACAGCCACCGCGCCAAACCACCATTTGGCTTTGAAGGCGCCCAGGAGGATCAGAAACTCACCCACAAAGCCATTCGTGCCTGGAAGTCCAATGGACGCCATGCCGATCAGCAGGAGAAACGTGGCTAAGAGCGGCGCTTGTTTGGCAAATCCCCCAAACGATCCAAGGTGTGAGCTTTGTTGCCTGGTTGAGAGGAAGCCGGCCATGAAAAAGAGCCCGGCCGTACTGAATCCGAGGTTGATCATGGTCAGCAGGCTCCCTTGAAGCCCTTGGAAGTTCAAGGCAAACAACCCCACCACCACGAAACCAAGGTGGCTGATGCTGCTGAAGGCAAGGAGCCGTTTGAAGTCGAGTTGGACCAATGCCACGACTGCGCCATAAAGAATCGCGGTGAGGGCCAGCACCATGACGATGGCAATCACCCCTTCGCTCTTTGAAGCCTCAGGGAGTAACGGGAAGGTAAAGCGAAGGAATCCATACGTGCCGAGCTTCATGCCAGCCAGCATGACTGCCATGCCGATTGGCCCTTCGACCAAGGCGTCAGGGAGCCAGGTGTGGAACGGGAACACCGGAGCCTTGAACGCAAATCCCATGAACATGAGCCAGAAGATCAAGATCTGCTGGGAGAGCGGAATCGGGACGGACAACAGCTCCAGGAGATCAAATGAGTAGACATGGTCGAAGTGGTGCGTAACGGCCCACTGATGGTAGTTGATGTCCAGCAAGGCAATGCCAACCAGCATGAATACGCTGCCCAAGAGCGTGTAGAGCACATACTTGAGGGCTGCGTAATGGCGATCGGCCCCGCCTCCCCACAGCTTGATCAAGAAGTAGCTGGGGATGAGCATGAGCTCCCAGAACACGAAAAACAGGATCAGGTCGATCGAGACGAAGATGCCGATGGTGGTGGTTTCCAGTGCCAACAGCGCCATGAAATACAGGCGCACCTGGTTGCGGACGGTGTCCCAGGAGTAGATCACGACCAAGACGGTGAGAAAGGCCGTCAACCCTACGAAGAGCACACTGATTCCATCGACGGCTAAGTGATAGCCGATGCCGAGCGCCGGCAGCCATCGCGCATGTTCTGCAAACTGCATGGCTGCGGAATCGGGGACGAAGCGCACCAGGACGAGGCATGCGAGCGCCAACTCCACGAGGGTAATGCCCAATGTCGTGGATTTGAGGAGATCTTCGTCGTCAATCAGCCAAAGCACTGCCGCCCCGACCAAGGGAAGGAAGATCAGGTATGACAGGATGGGAAAGCCGAAACTAAACTCTTCAAGCATCGTAGGTCCAAACAATCTGCCGCGTCAGCGTGCTGAATACCCGGTGGAACCGCCTCCGGTCCAGATCAACAAGATGAGGTGGACGAGAATAAAGAGTCCCGCCACGATGATGGCCGCATACTGGTGTACCATGCCGGTTTGAAGGCGGCGCCAGGAGCGCGCCAGGAGGTGGTTCGCATATCCAATGATATTGAGTCCGGCATAGACCACGTGTTTTTCTGTCCAGGTGATTGCCGCAGAGCTTAGATCGGTCCCACGATCGATGCTGCGGACAATCCCGTCGATAATGGTCCGATCAAACCAGTCGCAGAGTCTTCCCAACTGTTTGGTAGGTTCGACGAACAGGGTATCGTACAACTCGTCCACATAGTATTTGTTGAGCAGTGTGGTGTAGACGCCGGGCAAGCGGTCGGCCAGAGCGGTGGCTGCCGTTGACGGTCCACTATAAAAATAGTGGGCAAGCCCCCATCCGAGGAGCGCGATGACAGTGGCGGTCCCCATCAGGCCAAACATCAATGCGGGCGGAGTTGCATGTTCTTCTCCGGCGACTCCGGCAACCGAATGCAGAAAATGGTGGAACCAACCGTTCTCTGGCGGCACACCAGGAAAGCCGCCGACGACTGAGAGGGTAGCCAAAACGATCAAGGGCCCGATCATGACCATTGGAGATTCATGCACGTGTTCTGCAGTGTGATGATCCAGCCGAGACGTTCCGTAGAAGGTCAGATAGGTCAGTCGGAACATGTAGAAAGACGTCAAGAACGCGCCGACCGCGGCCATGCCATAGAGCAGATAATGGTGGTGGACGAAGGCATGGCCCATGATTTCGTCCTTACTCCAAAAGCCTGCTAGAGGCGGGATTCCCGCGATGGCGATAGTACCGATGAGAAACAACGCGTGCGTCCATGGAATCTTGGACTTCAACGCCCCCATTTTTCGGATATCCTGCTCACCGGAGAGCGCGTGAATGACAGACCCTGCCGAGAGAAAGAGTAACGCCTTGAAGAATGCGTGGGTCATTAAATGGAATACGGCAGCGGTGTAGGCGCCGAGACCGCAGCCAAGAAACATGTACCCCAGCTGGCTGACGGTGGAATAGGCTAACACCCGCTTGATATCGGTTTGGACGAGGCCGATTGTTGCGGCAAAGAGCGCCGTCACCCCCCCGATCCAGGCGACGGTGGTCATGGCGATGGGCGCCAGATCGAAAATGGCATGGTTACGCACGATCATGTAGACGCCGGCGGTGACCATGGTAGCGGCATGGATGAGCGCGCTGACCGGCGTGGGGCCTTCCATCGCATCCGGCAACCAGGTGTAGAGGGGAAGCTGGGCTGACTTGCCGACGGCACCCACGAGAAGGCACAGCGCAATGGCGGTGGCCATTTCTGGTGAGAGTTGCGCGGCATTCTGCATGACTTGCGTGTAATCGAGCGTCCGGAAGTTCACGAAGATGAGGAAAATCGCGAGGAGGAATCCGGCGTCTCCGATCCGGTTGACTACGAAGGCTTTTGTGGCGGCTTTGGCAGCCGAGACTTTGTCGTAGTAGTAGCCGATCAATAGGTACGAGCAGAGTCCCACTCCTTCCCAGCCGATGAACAACACCACGTAGTTGTTGCCCATGACGAGGAGGAGCATCGAGACCATGAACAAGTTCATGTATACGAAGAAACGTGTGAAACCGGTCTCCCCATGCATGTAGCCAACGGAGTAGACGTGGATGAGGAAGCCCACACCGGTGATCACTAACAGCATGATGCAGGTAAGCGGATCGATCAAATAGGCGAGGTTGATCGTGAGATCTCCGCCAAAGATCCATTTGTACGCGATGACCTCCCGTGCCGCTCCCGTGCGGAGGGTTTCCGTAAACACGGCGAGCACACAGAGGAAGGACATCAGGACCGAACCCCACGCGAAGCGGTGGGCGAGATCGTGAGAATAGCGGTGTCCGAAGAGGCCGTTCACAAGGACAGCCATCAGGGGAAACAGGGGAATCAGTTTGACGATCAGATCAATAGAGTCGGACACGTTACCACTTCAAAAGATTCATTTCGTCGACGTTGGTGGAAATTTTGCCGCGGAACACCACAATGATGATCGCGAGCCCGATTGCCGCTTCTCCCGCCGCAATCGCGATGATAAACAAGGCGACGATCTGACCTTGCATGGATTCGAGATAGTGGGAAAACGCCACCAGATTGATGGTGGCGGCGTTCAACATGATTTCGACGGACATCAGGACGATAATAAAATTGCGCCGGATGAGGACACCGAGCAGGCCCGTCGTAAACAGAATCGCGCTGACGACAACATAGGCGGATAAGGGAATCATGCGTCCCGCCTCGTCTCAACTGACTTCGGGGTTTTGGCCAAGACGATGGCACCGACGATGGCGCCGGTAAGAAAGACGCCGATGATTTCAAATTGGAGCAAGTAGTCGCTGAACATCTTGATGCCGACGGCATGCGCATCGCCATTGAGAAGGACGGCGGCCGTCGAGGCGTCCCCCCGGGATCCGCTGAATGGAGAGCGGACCAACAGAAATACGAGATACGCCAAACCTATCGCAGCGGGAGCCAGCAGGTACGGCGTTTTGGCATGGAAGTAGCGATCGTCGGTCTTGAGATTTAATAGCATGAGCACGAACAGATACAGCACGAGGATCGCGCCGGCGTAGACGATGACTTGCACTGCCCAGAGAAATTCGGCGTTCAGCATGACAAAGAGACCTGAGACGTGAAGAAGCAGGGCCAGGAGTGCGAGCCCGCACTGCACCGGGTTCTTCAGCGACACGGTCAGGATACCGGCGACAATACTGACCACTGCGAAATACGCGAAAAACAAGAAAGCCATAACAGTACGGTTCAGCTCAAATGTTTGGGTTGTGACTGTGTAGGTTTGAGGACCGATTGCGGAAAGTAATAGCGATACTCCCGACTCTCGTCCGAATTCTTTTCTTGGTTGTGCGTATACAGATATTTTTTTGCGTCGTCGAGATGGCGTGCGCCGACCTCGTAGAGGCGTTTTTTGTCGAACAGGAGAGTCCGCTTGTCGTGCGTGGAGAATTCATACATTTTGGTCATCGCCAGTGCGTTGACCGGACAGGCTTCGACGCAATATCCGCAAAACACGCATTTGGTGATGTCGATATAGAACTCGCTGGCGAAACGCTGTAAGGGCCGTTCGGGGTCTTCCTGGCTGATGACCTTGATGCAACGGGACGGACAGGCAGCCTCGCAGAGATCGCAGCCCACACAACGATCGCGACCATCCGCGTAGCGAAGCAGGCCGAGGGCACCTCGGTGACCATCCGGAATCGTCCGCTGCTCGCGAGGGTACTGGAAGGTGATGGGGCGATGAAACATGTGTTTGAAGGTCACCTTCATCGCGTCCCATATTTCATAAAACAACGCCGCATGAAGAATTTTTTTGGTCAACGCCCCGACACTCATTCCCAACACCTTTCGCGACATCAAAAAGACGGACGAGCTTACTCTTACGCACCAACCTTTTCAATCGTTACACGCGTCGATTTGAAATACGGCACTCCGGTGACTGGATCGGCTTCCGTGGTCATCAAATCTTTCACCGGGGGTTCGTTGAAATGTTCCGGAAAGAAGCAGCAGCCGACTTGGATGTCCGAGTCAGCCTTCACTCCCGCTTGGACAGCACCTTGGCGTGATGTGAGTCGGACGGTGGACTGCTCTGTGAGGCCGAGTTTTTCGACGTCGGCCGGATTCATGCGTATCCGCCCGGTGTTCGGTTCGATATTGATGAGCCCTGATGCCTGGGTGGACATCTTGCCGGAGTGATAGAGGACCTGTCCCATCATCAGGGTATAGGGCCGTGCCTCATCATCCGTGGATGCCTGTGCCGCAGGGCGGCGATAACGCTCCTGGACCTCGGCTGCGTAACCGTTCGAAAGATAGGCATCCGGAGACGGCGAGACCCGCCGAGGCTGGCCGAGGTTGTAGTACCCCGGCAACAGTTTCATAATTTCGTTTTGCACGTCCTGGGGCGACTGGTAGGGCCACTCGTAGCCGAGCCCATTGGCCAGGGCGATCAGGATATGCCAATCCGGGAGGCTTTCGCCGACATGATCAAGCGCCTGGCGGACGCGTAAGACCTTCCCTTCAAGGCTGGTGAAGGTGCCGTCCTTTTCCGCATAGGTGGCGGCCGGTAGCACGACGTGCGCCATGTTGGCGGTTTCAGTCAGGAACGGATCCTGAACGATCAAGAGTTGAAGTTTGTCGAGGGCAGCTTTCACCTGCATCGAGGCAGGTAAGGTGGCCAAGGGGTTTTCCCCAATGACGTAGAGCGCCTTAATCTGGCCGGTCTGGATACGTGCCAGAATCTCAAGGAGATTCGCGCCCGTGCCGGTCGCGGGCAGGGTGACTTCCCAGGCTTTGCCGAAGCGTTCACGCGCGCCGGGATCATCGAATCGTGCTTGCCCAGGCAAAAATTCCGGAGCCACGCCCATGTCGATGGCGCCCTGTTCGTTGACCTCTTCGGTCACGGTCGTGACGCCGGAGCCCGGTTGCCCGAGTTTTCCCGTCACCCAGGCGAGATCAATGAGCTTGAGGACATTCTGGTATCCATTCGGACGACGAACGATGCCCTCTGCGCACAATGCAACGGCGCGCGGTGCTTCGGCAAAAATGGTTGCTACCTCGCGGATCTGATCGACTGGGACGCCGGTTTGCGAGGCAACGTGATCCAGCGAAATCTGTGCGACCGCCGCTTTCAGAGCCGCAAACGCCTGAGGATGTTGCGTGGTAGCCGCTTCATCTACGAGATCCTGTTCGATGACGGCTTTGACCAGGCCGTCGATCAACAGGGCCTCCGTTCCCGGCTTCACCAGGAGCGGGTGTGACGCGAGTTGGCCAATGTTGGTCGTGGCAGAGTCGACGACGATCACTTGGGCATGATAGACGCGGACAGCTTCCTTGATACGGACGGCGGTTAAGGGGTTGGTTTCGGTGATGTTCGACCCGATGACAAGGACGGCCTTGGCTTTGGTCAGGTCTTCCCAATCATTCAGCGGGCGGCCAATGCCGACGGCATGGCGAACAGCGTGAACATAATTCAGATGGCCATACCGCGCGCTACTGTCGAGCTGGTTGGTCCTCAGGCCGGCTCGCATGAGCTTTTGGAACAGATACAGCTCTTCGTTCGTACAGCGGGCGGTAATGAGTCCGGCAATCGACTCCGGACCATGCTTGCGGTGGATGTCGGAGAGTCGGTCAATGACCGTCTGCATGGCATCCAGCCAGGGTGTTTCCGTCAAGGTGTCGCCGATGCGAACCAGAGGCTGCCGCAGGCGTTGCTCACTGTCGATGTATTGGAACCCGAATCGCCCCCTGACGCAGAGCCCACCATGACCCTTGGCGGTTTCAGTGCGATCGCCCCACTTATTCTTCCAGGAGAGCGGCGAGGTGACGCGGACCACTTCGGTGTCCTTGGTTTCGAGATGCATCTGGCACCCGTCACCACAATAGTTACATGTGGTCGTGGTTTTCTTCATTTGCCACGGCTTGTACAAATACTTGGAGTATTTGTTCGTGATGGCGCCCACCGGACAGACAGCCAGGCAGTCCCCGCAGAACTCACAGGCCAGCGGCTGGTCACCCTTGGCAACGACCTGGTTGAAGCCGCCCTTCTTCATGAATTGCAGCGCGTCGATCATCAGGACGTCTTTGCAGACATTGATGCATTCGGCGCAGGCGATGCAGCGATTCATGTTGAAATCAAGCACCAAGCTCCGCGTGTCCTCGGGAATAAACTTTTGTTTGGCGCTGGCGAGGTTGGTGACACCATGTTGGAACGCCATGTCCTGGAGTTCGCAATGTCCGTCGGCATCACAGACCGGGCAGTCCAGGGGATGGACGGACAGGTGTTTTTCAACCGCTTTCTTGCGCGCCGCGAACAGATCCTCGCCTTCGGTGCGGATCACCATGCCCGCTGTGGCTTTAGCCGTGCACGAGCGGACCGGGGCTTTCTTGCCTTCCTGCATCACGAGGCACATGCCGCAGGAGCCGAAGGGATCGAAGGTATAGTGGTAGCACATGGCAGGGATGATCTTGCCCGTGCTGGCGATGACATCGTAGAGCGAGACGCCGTCCTTGGCCGATACCGTTCGTCCATCAATCGACAGTTCGATGGTAGAGGCTTCGACGTCGGGATTAGTCGCTGGTTTCAAGCCCATGGTTCCTCAAATACGATTTATCGATTTGGCGATCCGACGAACGACAGGGGCGTCGTTCCTCTGAACCACTCGATGCGTCAACGGTCACACTCGCCCATGACGATGTCGTATGTGCCGAAAATCGTCACGGCATCAGCGATCATATAGCCTTTCGACATATGATCGAACGCGCCCATATGGATGAACGAGGGCGCACGAATTTTCAACCGGTAGGGTTTCCCTCCGCCCGTGCTGACGATATAAAACCCCAACTCGCCTTTATGCGCTTCGGTTCCGCAGTAGATTTCTCCCGGAGGGGCATTGAATCCCTGCGAAAACAATTTAAACTGCTGGATCATGGATTCCAGGTTCGTGAACACCCGCTCTTTCGGAGGCAGGGTGACGCTGGGGACGTCTGCCATGACCGGCCCGTCCTGGATCTGCTCAAGGCACTGGCGGATGATCTTGACGCTTTCGTACATCTCTTGCACGCGAATCCAGTATCGATCATAGGTGTCGCCGTTCTTTCCGACGGGGACGCTGAATTCACACTTGGGATAGGCCGAATAGGGTTCATATTTACGGAGGTCATAGTCGACCCCGGAGCCGCGCAGCGTGGGTCCACTCAGCCCAAAGCTCAGGGCGTCCTCAGCCGAGATCACGGCCACGCCCTTAGTTCGCGCGAGCCAGATGCGGTTCTTTTCCAGGAAGATGACGTATTCATCGATCTTCGGCGGAAAGTAATCCAGGAATTGTTTCAGTTTGGCGAACAAAGATGGCGTAAAGTCCCGCTCGACACCGCCGATGCGATACCAACTGGTGGTGAGCCGGGCACCGCACAGCTCATCAAACCAGTCGAGCAGAATTTCACGGTCTCGGAAACAGTAGAAAAAGACGGTCATCGCACCGATGTCGAGGGCTTGGGTGCCCAACCAGAACTGGTGGCCAATGATGCGCTGAATTTCCGCCACGATGGTGCGCAGATACTCGGCACGGTCCGGCACCGTGATGTTCATTAATTTTTCGACCGCTCGACAGTAGGCAAAGTTGTTATACATCGCACACACATAGTCGAGTCGATCCGTGTGCGGGATGAATTGATGATAGGTTCCTTCTTCAGCCAGTTTTTCCACTCCGCGGTGGAGAAAGCCCATGACCGGGGTGGACTTGACCAGGCGCTCACCTTCCAACTCCAGGATGACTTTCAACACGCCATGGGTGCTTGGGTGTTGCGGTCCCATGTTGAGGAGGAGTTCTTCGGTCCTGAGCGTTGGAAGCGTTTCGCTTTCCGGATGCTCGGGATCGACTTTATAAACCGTAGTTCGTTGGTCTTCGAACTGTGCCATGATCGTGCCGTAGTCCTGCCAGGCCGCCTTTATCGGGTCGGTTCATCCAAAAATTCGAATGTGTCACGCCAGCCCTTTCCGCGGAGCGGAAAGTCTTTGCGCAGGGGATAGCCCTCGTCGTATTCGTCCGGCATCAGAATGCGGCGAAGATCGGGATGGTTCCGGAATCGGATCCCCATCATGTCGTAGACCTCGCGCTCCATGAAATCGGCGCCTTTCCAGATGTCGGTCAGAGAGTCCACGATACAGTCTGATTCCGGCACCCGAGCCTTCAGGCGAATCCGCTGTCGCGTGCGAACAGAGTAGACTTCGTAGACGACCTCGAATCGTTCCTCGTCGTCGGGCCAATCCACCGAGCTGACGTGGACGATATAATCGAATCGCAGGGCGGGATCGTCTCGAAGGAACTGCGCCACGTCGTGTAGACTCGCACGGTTGACGGTCACCGCTACGTCTCCCCGCCATTCCGCTACCTTCGTGCAGGCGCCCGGGAACGTTTCCTCGATTCGTTTCGCTGGGTGACTCATGACCTAGATTTCCGTCCGTCAGACCTTCAGGGCGTCCCTGACTTCCTTCGGCTGTGAAAGGAACACGCGCTTTTGCATGATGCGCTCCTGCAGTTTCAGAATGCCGTCGAAGAGGGCTTCCGGAGTAGGAGGACATCCCGGTACATAAATATCGACCGGTACGAAGCGATCAACTCCCTGCACCACGCTGTAACTATCGTAAATATTTCCTGAAGTGGCACAGGACCCCATCGCAATGACGTACTTGGGCTCGGGCATCTGATCGTAGATCTTGCGAATCACCGGGGCCATCCGTCGGCATACCGTTCCCGCGACGATCATGAGGTCGGATTGGCGGGGGGAGGCTCGGAAGACTCCTGCCCCATAACGGTCCATGTCGTACCGGGATGAGACGGCCGCGATCATTTCAATGGCGCAGCAGGCGAGTCCGAAGGTCATGGGCCACAAGGACCCTTTCCTGGCCCAATTCACGGCCTTTTCAACCGTGAGGGTGATCACATCGGGGGAACCGTCTTTGTCGTGTCCCCCCAGTTGAATTAATCCCATTCCAACGCTCCTTTTCGCCAGGCGTAGACATAGGCGACGAGGAAAAGACCGATAAAGATCAGCATTTCGAGCAGGCCGATGAGGCCGATCTTGTTAAAGACAATCGCCCAGGGATACAGAAAGATGACTTCGACGTCGAAAATCACGAACAGCATGGCAAAGATGTAATAGCGCACCGGAAACGGCATTCTGGCGTCCGAGAACGGTTCGGAGCCGCACTCATAGGTCGACAGTTTTTCCGGTTCCGGGTACTTGGGCTGAACAAAATAGCTGATGAGTAACGTGCCGGCACCAAACGCCAGGGCGATGAACACGAACACCAATATTGGAAAATATCGGCTTAGGTACTCTAAGAGGAGCTCGGAACCGGCCATCGACTCGAACCTCAACGGGTTTGAGGACTTATAGGGCTATTTAAGAGGTCGGAATCTTAGCCCCTGGTTATTTTTAATAGCAAGCGCACAAAGGACCTAGGTCTTTAGTCCCGATAGTCCTAGAAAGTGAATACTGTCCAGCAGTTATGAAGCAGCGAGGGAGAGGATCGTGGGAGGTGGTTATGACTGGGGCTCTGTTGCGAATTTCTCGTCCGGCTCAGATCTCTCTGTGAATGAGGCCTGCCCCTTTCCTGTGGCCGTGTTCATTTTATCGGCGGGGGTTCGCAATCCGCTCGGTGGGCCGCCTGAGCTGACATCCCACTCCGACGCCATCGGCGTAGCGGGCTGCACTTTCGTCCGCCGAGGGACTTGGGTGTTGATGCGCTGTCTTCCGGTCGTCATGTGGTGTCCTACGTGGTTCGGCCTGTTGAGCGGCGTCATCGACAAGCTCACGATACCATCCAAGGAGTGCTGAATCAAACCGCGAGGCGCGGGTCGATTTCTTGACAACCCCCCGCTCTTTGCTAAGGTTGCTACAGACAACCCCCTAACGTGTAAGCTAGATGAGGACATTATTTATGCGCGCCAGCCTGACCATCCTGTCATGCAGTCTCATGGCCGTAGTCGCCATTCCTGTTCATGCCCAAGATGCGCAAAGCGTACGCCTGGGCCAAGCCGCGTTGACCTATGCCGCGGGGTCGATTCGACAGGACATGCCCCTGGAGGGCGTGGTCAATGTGATGACCGGCGACAATCAGCTGGCGGGCAATCGAATGATGCTGGGGTGGTCGGGAACCGACACGCTTTATCTCAAACTAAACAAGCCGGGTGAGGCGGCCCTGGGGGATCTCTATACGGTGTACCGGCGGGCTCGCAAAGTGTTCCATCCCATTACGAAGCAGTATCTGGGGTACGTCATCAACCGGGTCGGGGTCGTCAAGGTGATTCAGGTCGATCCGGTGCTGGTCGGTGTGCAAGTGGTTCGTTCGTATGGCCCGATTTCCCCCGGGGATCCCGTCATGCGGTTTACGCCCCCCGCCGCTGAGGAGATCGCCGAGCAGACTTCAGCAGCTGGTGACGTGGAGGCGGTGATCGTTGAATTGCAGTCCGACAAGCACATGTCCCTCGTGGCCCAAAGCAACATTGTCTATCTCGATAAAGGTCAGGCGGATGGTGTCCGGGCCGGAGACTGTCTGGAAATTTTCCGCACGGGTGGCGGCCTTCCTGAACGGAAGATCGGCGAAGTTAAAGTGCTGTCGACCGAGCCGTATACAGCCGCTGCGGTCGTGTCGAAAGCGGTGTCCCGGGCCCTCATTGGTGACCGTCTGCGCACGAAGCAGGGTTCATCTGTTCAACAGGCCTTGCGGTCGGATCAGCGGGAAGAGGACCTTCCCGCCGTGACGGTCCAACCGGTCTCGGCCACGAATGGTGTTCCCTCCGTCCCGGTTCAGCAGGACGCACAGACTGCGAAAACGGCTGGTGCCGACCGCGTACGCGGCGGCGTACGGCTGAATCTTGATGACCTGGCTGATCAGTTGGAATATGAGTCGGGAGAGGTTAAGGTCAAGCCCGCTGGTGTGCCCGTCCTGGCAAAGGTGGCGGAATATTTAGCGACCGCGGCTGACTCTCAACAGGTCCGTGTCGAAGGTCATTCCGACAATATGGAAATCGGGCCGTCGTTGAAAGGAGCCTTCCCTACGAACTGGGAGTTGTCGAAGGCACGCGCGGCAGAAATCGTGCGGTATCTGGTCGAGAAGGGCGGAATGGATTCTGCGAAACTGTCTGCTGTGGGCTATGGAGCGAGCCGACCGGTGGCTAGCAATGGCACTGAGGCGGGACGGAAGAAAAACCGCCGCATCGAGATCGTGCTGGAATCGCCGGAAACCGAGACCCCGCCTCAAGCGGTGAAAGTCCCTGTCACGGAGCAGGAGTCAGAATCGGCACCGTACAGCTTTACCCAGTTGGGCTCGGCGCCTGCGGTTGTCGATAGTCTGCCGGCCGCATCAGCCAATCCGTCTGTCCCGGTTTCGTCCGACGCGTCAGGCGAGCGGGCCCGTGCAGTGTCCGATGTGGCGGTGCCGGCTGCGCCTATTGATTCGAGCATGCCGACACCTACTCCCGGCTCTTAGTCCAGCGCGGCGACCGGCGTGTCTCTGTCAGCTGGTCGCCGCGTCGTGTCCTCCCCCCTGTTATCCGCTCCTTGCTCAATACCCCGGGCTTCCGTCATTGTTGCCCTAGCCTTGTGTTGCTAGAATGCCGCATGCGTGACCAGCCCATGCAGGCACCTGCGTCTCCCCCTGGTTATGTCGACGTGGTATTACCACGTCGACTCCACCGATCCTTTACCTATGCTGTTCCGGCGGAACTCCGAGGTCGCATTGCCGTTGGACAAGCCGTCGTTGTGCCGTTTGGGTCGCAGGATCTGCAGGGCGTGGTCATTGCGCTGCACCACCGGCTGCCGCCGGGGGCTCCGGCGGGAGGACTCAAACCGCTGCGTTCGGGCGCGGTGGCTTCGTCGCTCGATCTGCTGACCCCTGCTCAGATCGAGTTGAGCCGTTGGGTTGCGGAACGGTATGCTGCCCCGTGGGGCCAATGCATTAAGCTCGTGCTTCCTCCCGTCGATCAGCCTCGTCGCACTCCCACTCGATACCTACCGACAGCGCAGGGCCTTGCTCAACTCTCTTCACTCAATGGGCTGAGCGAAACCGAAATGCAACTCCTGGTGCGCCTTCGTCGCCGCCCGAAGGGCGTGATGGGCAGTACCCTTCTGCAGGGCGACAAGTCCGCTGCAATGACGGCGTTGCGGGCACTGGTCAAAAAAGGCTTGATCGAGCGCCATGATGAAGCTGTTGCTCCGAAAGGTATTCGACGTGGGAAGAATCAAGTTTCGAACGAAGCGCCGGCCCTTCCCATGACGGAACACGGTGAGCGCCTGTCGCTCCCCCCGGCGGACGCGCTGTCGTGGCCAGCGGTGATCGACAAGGCATTGGCGGGGCAGGTCTTCTCCGCGCTGTTGCTTGAGGGGGAACGTGCCACGAGACATTGGTGTCTGGTCAAGGCTGCACAGGCCGCTCTCCGCCAGCGTCGGCGAGTGCTGGTGATCACGGGGGATGTCGAGAACGCCGGTCGCCTGGCAGGAGTGTTTACAGCAGCCGGCGAGCAGTCGATAGTCCTGCACAGCGGCCTCTCTGAGAAGGAGCGTGCGACGGTGTGGCAGGCATCCCAAGTTGAGTCGACCATGATTGTGATCGGCACGCGCATGGCGGTGTTTGCACCTCTCGACCGGCTTGGACTAGTGTGGGTCGAAGGAGAGGACGATCTGTCACTCAAAGAGGAGCAGGTGCCTCGGTATCATGCTCGAGACGTGGCCGGCCAACGCGCCCGCCGGGATGGCGCCGTGCTGGTGCTGGCATCGACTCATCCCTCGCTTGAAAGTTGGGCGGCCGTCCAACAGGGTCTGATGACGCCCTGTGTGTATCGCGATCCGACCCACCGTCCCCAGATTCAGATGGTCGACTTGAATGGGTACGGCAGAGATTCATCTGCCGAAACGGTGCTCACGCCTCTTCTGTGCGAAGGCATCCGTGACGCCATGCAGCGGCGATCGTTAGCGATCCTTTTCCTCAATCGCAAGGGCTTCGCAAGCGTGCTTCACTGCAAGGATTGCGGGGAGATGCCGCAGTGCGATGCCTGTAGCGTCGCCTTGACCTTTTTCAGGCGTCGCAATCAGGTGCGCTGTCACTACTGCGGGCGATCGAAGCCCGTGCCGGATCAGTGCCCCGGGTGCCAGTCTTTCAAGTTGGAGCCGGTCGGGTTGGGCACGGAACGGATCGAAGAGGCGGTTCGGCGGATGTTTCCCCTGGCCCGTGTGGGGCGTGTGGACGGTGAGACGATTCGTCGTCCGGCGGACGCCAGGGCCTTCAGCCGGCTGCTCCATGCGGGGGAACTCGATATCGTGATCGGCACGCAGATGCTGTTTCGGTTGGCGCTGCCGGCGAAGGCCGCCTTCGTGGCGGTGCCGGATGCTGATGCCGGTTTGCACGTGCCCGATTTCCGTTCAGCCGAGCGGATGTATCATGCCCTCGTGGACGCCGCGGAATTGGCCCTCCCGGCCGCCGCCGGAGGCCGACTCCTGGTGCAGACCCGGTTCCCGGATCATCACGCGGTGTTGGCGTTCGTGTCGGGCAGCGAGGAGCTGTTTCTGGCGCAAGAACAGGCCTTTCGGCAACTGCTTCAGTATCCGCCCTGGACTTGCCTGATTCGGTTGGATGTGTCCGGAACGGCGGAGCCGGTAGTGGCGCAGGCCGCGCACCGTTGGGCGGCGCTGTTACGAGGACAGGCGGCGTCCATCCAGCGAGCGCAGACCATGGGTGGTCACGGTGCGACTCTGCTGTCGAGTCAGGCCGGGTTGATGCAGGTGCCGCAGCCACTGCACATCCTGGGTCCTTCCCCGGCACCCCATGCCATGGTCCGTGGTCGGTATTGTTGGCAGATCTTGGTCAAATCCGATGCCTCTGAGGCCGGGAGGGCCGTGGTCTTGGAAACCCGTGAGGCACTGGAACGAGACTCCCGGCGGGGCGGGCTGCGGTACGATATCGACGTAGATCCGGTCTCGATGGCGTGAGGTGGGTTACGACCGCACCCGCTTGTTTTTCTTGCGGATCGGAGTGGATGCTGTCGCCTGAGCAGGAGGCGCCTGCTGTTCCCGCAGGCGCTTAAAGAGGCCGAAGGCGAAGGTGACCCAGAACACCGATGTGAACAGTCCGAAGATGACAGCGTTCAGGATTGTCTCCATCTGTTCCTCAGTCGGTTGACTGCCGCTTATGCGCAGCTGCACCATGGTCACGATCGGCCACGTCATGCTTTCAAGGCCGAGCCCTAAGGTGGTCCAGGCCCAGACGGTTCCGATGCTCCGTCCCTTCCACAGGAGAAAGGCGGTGGCGGCAGCGCCGATCAATACCGTCAAGAGGAGCGCAGCCTGCTCCCACATGACGAAGATGCCCATGGCGATGACAAGGCCGCCCAGCACGGCATGTAGTTGAGGAGTCCACCAAGTCATCATTCCGGTCCGTGGTATCTCTGAATGGGGCACGAAAGCGGGCGTAGTGTGCGGATCGCCCGGCTGGAAGTCAATGTGGGAAGTCGCGTGAGGGCACAAAGGATCTGCGCGGGGTGCGGGTCAGCCGGTAATCTCAGCTTGGACGGCGTCCAACAACTGCTGCATCTCGAAGGGTTTTTGGAGCGTGCGGCGGGCGCCGAGCATGCGAGCCACATCCAAGAAGTTTAAGATGCCGATCATGTCGCTGCCCCCGGTGATGGCCATGATCTTCGCATTCGGAAATTCGCGACGTAACGTGAGAATGCTTTCCAAGCCGTCTTGATCTGGCATGAGAATGTCCATGATCACCAGGTCTGCGGGTGCCTGGCGGTATTGCGACAAGCCCTGTTTCCCGTCCGCCGCTTCCTGAACGTGATAGCCCGCTTGCTCAAGTGTGCTGCGGATAAGCCGGCGAATCGCTTCTTCATCGTCCACAATCAAAACCGATGGCATATCGTTCCTCGCAAAAGTCCTCTTCGGTGAAATCGTGTCGTCGGTGTGCGGTGGTTATGACACAGCCGATGTGGTGTGAGCGGGCCGTATCTCCGGCACTGTGACTCTATCGCTCTTTGTCTCGCTCGGCAAGAAATTCCCTCTGTTCCGTGATGGGTGACGACGCTCGGTCCCGCTGCGGTTCGGCTGCCACAGCCGTGTTGGGGGGAATGATTGCCGGCAGGTAGACCTCAATGGTGGTGCCTTGCCCGACCGAACTGGTGGCACGAAGCGTCCCTCCCTGTTCGCTGACCATCTGTTGCGCTGCCCCGAGTTCCGCCCCCGCCTGGGTTCCTCCCGGAAGATGCGCAAAGAGAGGGCCCAGTTTACGGAGTTGGTCCGCTGCGCCCACATCATTGCTGGTATCCGAGACGGTGAGGCGCACATATTGACCCGGGCGGAGCGGGAGTTCCTGCCCGTCTATCACGTGGCTCAAATCGACATTGTCGAGACGCACTTCAAGCACTCCGCCGGTCGCGTTCATCGCTCCCTCAGCATGAGCTAGGAGCTTAACGCAGATTTGGTGGATCTGGGTCGGGTCGGCGAGGACCGGATGGGTCGCTCCGGTGATCCACTCGCGGAGACTGATGGTGTTCGGGAGCCGGCCCTTCAGCAGGCGCAAGGTTTCCTTGAGCAGGATATCGAGGGACACCGGTTGTTTGGCGCCGGTTGTTTGGCGGCTGAACATGAGCATCTGGGTAACCAAGTCCCGTGCCCGTCTGGAGGCGAGGATGACCTGTTGCACATGCCCGTGGGCCCGACTGTCCGGAACAAGAAGCGGCAACGCTAAATCGGAAAATCCCATAATCGCGGTGAGGCAATTATTGAACTCATGGGCCATACCGCCGGCCAGTGTGGCGACGGCCGCCATTTTTTCTGCCTGACGCAGCTGCGCCGCGAGACGTTTCTGCTCTGAGAGGTCGGTGGCCAGCACCTGAATGGCCGGGTGGCCGTCGAACATGACGGCGCTGGCGACCAATTCCATGTCGATCGTGGTGCCATCCGGTCGCGGGCATTGCCGCTCGACTGAGGCAGCGGGAACAGACAGTGGGAGATCGTGGAGAAACTCCTGGGAAAAGCATTCCGACAGCGCGCGGCCTTCGAGGGGGTGGCCTGTCGGGAGATTGAAGAGTCTTGCGCCGGCGTCATTCATGAACAGAAGAGTCTCGTCAGCATAGACAAAAATCGGATGTGGCGAGAGCGACGCTAAACTTCGATAGCGTTCCTCACAGGCGTGTAGGGCGTCCAAGGCCAACTGTCTTGGGGTGATGTCGCGGACCATGCCCGCATATCCGCTGGAAGGGCCGTCGCCGATCCGAAGCGGAAAGGCTTCCGCCATGACCCACCGTACCGATCCGTCAGGCCGTTGAAAGCGAAACTCGCGTGAAAAGCTTCGATCCTGCTCGATGGCCGTGGTCCAGTCGGTGACGATGAGGTCATAGTCCTCTGGCAGGAGCGCATTCAGCCAGCATTCTCCTGCAGCTGAGGTGCCGGACAGGCCGGCGATGCGACGCAGTCGCTCATTCAGGTAACGCGTATGCCCGTGGGAGTCCGCGAGAAAGATGCCGACCGAGGCCTGGTTGGCGAGGGTTCGGAGAAAGGCTTCGAGCAAAGACGGATCTCCGGCAGATGGAAATGTCGATGGCAGGTCTTGGGCACTCACAGGTGGCTCCTTCGTCTATGCTGCGTCGGCTGCGGCATCCGACTCTTCCCGTCCGTTTCACGTGCGCTGTGCCGATGATTCATCGGGCACCGAACGCCTCGCCCATACGATGCCGCATGGGCCCATGAGACTGGCATGATAACACCAAGGTTGGGAGGGCAGTTAGAGATGATTGACATTGGGCAATGGAATTGGGCCCTAGTGCAGTAGGGCCATTTATCTACACAGAATGGACCAGCGTGACGTCGTCGATTCATGCCGACGCGTAGAGGAGTCGTTCGTCTATCAATAGGCGGATGTACGCACGTGATGCACGACGGAAGCTGCCGGGCTGGTGTGAGGGGGACGGACGGGACGATCAGGTTGGCACCCGGTGAGTGCCCTCCCTGTGTGTGTGACGGGCCTGTTGAATATTTGGTGCCGAAGGCGGGACTTGAACCCGCACGGCTTGCGCCACACGCCCCTCAAACGTGCGTGTCTGCCATTCCACCACTTCGGCAACCGAGGCTTACTCCATCGGAACATTGGGCCCGGTCTGTACGCACGCATCGCAGACCGTGGACGGCCCGCCTTGCAACGTCGACGTCGGCCCTCAGGGGAAGCGCATTATAGAAGTGGTCCAAAATGCTTGTCAATCAACTAGTTGTCCGGTAGAATCTGACGCGAGTTTCGGGGACACGTCGCACATCCTTTCCCATCACAGCGATCGACGGGCTCACGTTCGAGATGACGCCTCTCTCAACCTCTCATATTTCGCAGACCGGTCGGCAGACTCGTGTGGCCGCGCTGTTTGATGTGGACAATACCTTGCTCCCGGGGCAAGCGAGTGAAGTGCGGTTTTTTCGGTATCTGTGGAAGCGAGGACTGGTCGGGTGGCGCGAGGTGCGGGACAGCATCGGCTGGGTGTTGCAGAATGCGCCTCCGGTGTCGTTGCATCCGCTCCGCGAGCGGAAACTCTATCTGGCCGGAAAACCCGCTGCTGAAGTTCGCGCGCTGGCCGAGGAGTTTTGCCGGGCCGACCTGTTTCCGCGTGTGTCGAGACAAGGGCTTTCGCGCATGGACGAACATCGTCGAGCCGGACACCATATCGTGATGGTCACCGGATCCCTCGATTTTCTGATCGCACCGCTCGCTGCATTGTTGGAAGTGCCGACTCTGTTGGCCGCCAGCCTGGAACAGCAGCAGCACCGATTCACCGGCCACGTCTGTGCGCCCCTTCCCTATGGCCCCGGCAAGCGGGAGCTGATCGCGCAACTCACGCGGGATTCCGGTATTGACTTGGCCCACTCGTTTGCCTACGGCGATAGTCCCGGCGATGTCGAATTGCTGGGGATGGTGGGGCATCCACTGGTCGTCAACCCGATTCGCGGCATGGGCCGGATCGCGCAGCGGAACGGGTGGCCGACCACCACCTGGACCTGAGGAGGACCGCCCTGCGCCATCCTAATGGGCTGGCGGCCGACGTGATCAAGCATGCTCAAAGTGACGGAAATCTTCCATAGCATCCAAGGCGAATCCACCCATGCGGGCAGACCCTGCGTGTTCGTTCGTTTGACCGGATGCCCGCTTCGGTGCACCTGGTGTGACACGGCCTATGCGTTCTACGGCGGCCGAGATTTCACGGAGAACGATGTGATCGAGCAGGTGCGTGCCTTCGGGTGTCCCCTGGTCGAGGTGACCGGAGGGGAGCCACTCAGTCAACCGGAGGCGTGTTCGTTGCTCGCCCGACTCTGTGACGAAGGGTTTGAGGTGTTGCTGGAGACGAGCGGCGCCATCGATACTGCCGGGGTCGACCGGCGAGTCCGCGTGGTGCTCGACGTAAAATGTCCGGGGAGCGGGATGGCTGAGCGTATGCATTGGCCGAATCTGGAGCGACTGGCGTCTCATGACGAAGTGAAGTTTGTGATCAAGGATCGAGGCGACTATGAATGGGCGCGCGACCTGATTCGTCGTCGCGATCTTACGGCCCGGTGCACGGTGCTCGTGAGTCCGGTATTTGGGGAAACGGATCCGCGGCAATTGGCGGAGTGGGTGTTGGCTGACAGATTACCGGTGCGGTTCCAGTTGCAGTTGCATAAGCACGTGTGGGCGCCGGACATGCGCGGGGTGTAGGCGCAGCCGGTGAACGGTACGAACGAGGGGAGGATTGATGAAGAAGATCCAGGTTCAAGCACAGGTCGGACGGGCGGAGAACGAGGGGGCCGAGGTTCTGGTAGTGCTCAGTTGCGAGGGCGACTCAGACCTCACGCAGGAAACGGCCGCCATCAATACTCAACTCGGAGGCCAGCTTGCCGCGCTGATGCAGCGAGGAGAATTTGAAGGGAAACTCGGCGAAGGGCTGTTGATTCATACCCAGGGTAAAGCCAAGGCGAAACGTCTGTTGCTCGCCGGGCTGGGCAAAGCCAAGGACCTGCGCCTGGATGCCTTTCGCCAAGCGCTGGGCTCTGCGGTCAAACGCGTTCGTCAGGCCAAGGTGTCTTCGTTCGGCGTGGTGCTGCCCGGGGCTCTGCTCGAGGAGATCCCCGTTCAGGATGTCGCGCAAGCGATGGCCGAAGGGGCCATTCTCGGGAATTATCAATTCACGGCCTACCGCAGTCCGAACGGCAGCAAACCGGTTGATGTCGAACGTGTGACGATTCATACCTCCCAAGCGTCGCTGCTTTCACAGATCAATGAGGGGATCCGGCGCGGTGTGGCAACGGCCGAGGCGACGGTGCTCGTGCGAGACCTGTGTAACCATCCGGCCAATGTCATGACGCCCACGCGCATCGTCCAAGAGGCGAAAGCCGTGGCGAAGGAGTCGGGTGTGAAGCTCAAGGTGCTCGAGCAGAAGGATATGGAGCAGCTCGGCATGGGGGCGTTGCTCGGCGTGGCTCGGGGTAGTCATGAACCGCCGAAGTTCATCATCCTCGAATACAAAGGCGCGAAGGCTAAAAAGGGTGACCCGCCGGTGGTGCTGGTCGGCAAAACGATCACGTTCGACACGGGGGGGATTTCGCTCAAGCCGGCTGAAAACATGGAGCACATGAAGGCCGATATGACCGGCGGGGCCGAGGTTCTGGCCACCATGCGGGCTGCGGCACGGCTTAAGTTACCGTTGCACCTCGTGAGTATTCTGCCGGTGGCTGAAAATATGCCTGGTGGACGCGCAATGCGGCCGGGCGACGTGGTGAAGACGCTCTCCGGCAAAACCGTCGAGGTGCAGAACACGGATGCTGAAGGGCGGCTGATTCTTTCGGATGCCTTGGCCTATGCCACCAGATACAAGCCGGCGGTGTTGCTTGACATCGCGACCTTGACCGGTGCCTGCGTCGTCGCACTCGGGCAGTTTGCGATCGGGATGTTTGGTAATAACGATCTGTTGAAGGAGCAGGTTCGCAATGCCGGCATGCGGGCCGGTGAGCGTGTGTGGGAGATGCCGCTGTGGGAGGAATATTTCGAGCAACTCCGCAGTGATGTGGCGGATATGCGGAATATCGGTGGCCGTGGGGGTGGCATGATCACTGCCGCGTTATTCCTGAGCAAGTTTGTGGGCGATTGTCCCTGGATCCATCTGGATATTGCCAGCACGGATTGGAGCGAGCGCGAACGGGCCTATCTGCCGAAGGGGCCCACGGGCATTGGTACGCGCTTGTTGATTCAATTCCTGCTCGATCGCACCCTGCCCTAGAGGCAGCGGTCAGGCTCGAGCACGTGCTTCACGAGACATCAGTCGCTTCTCACCAGTTTCTCGGAGTAGGGTCGCATGACGTTACGAGAGCAAATCGGTCAGCTCTTCATGATGGGGTTCATGGGGACCACGGTCAGCAAAGAGCTGGCGTCGTTCATGAAGGCGTACACGCCGGGCGGCGTAATCTTTTTTAGACGCAACCTCGAATCGGTTCAGCAAATTGTCGATCTGACGAACGGGTTACAAAAGCTGTCGCCTGCGTCGCCCTTGTTGATCGCGATCGATCAAGAGGGGGGACGTGTGTCGCGGCTCCCTGCTGAATTCACGATCTTCCCTCCCTGCGCACAATTGGGACAGTGCAATTCCAGCGAACTGGCCTACTCCGCCGCGGCGACGATCGCGAAGGAGTTGCGTGCGGTGGGCATCAACATGAACATGGCGCCGGTGCTCGACGTGAACAGTAATCCGGAGAATCCCGTGATCGGTGACCGGGCCTTCGGCGCGGACCCTGGCCTCGTTGCGGAGTTGGGGCAGGCCACCATCGGCGGGTTGCAGGACAACATGGTGGTGGCGTGCGGGAAACATTTCCCCGGCCATGGAGATACCTCGGCCGACTCGCACAAGGTACTGCCGGTGGTGGATGCGGGACTTCAGCGGCTCCGCGACACGGAGTTCCCCCCATTTCAGCACGCGATCCGGTTCGGTGTGGCCAGCTTGATGACGGCGCATGTGCTCTATCGCGCGTTAGATCCCGATGCCCCGGCAACCCTCTCGTCGGCCGTCATTCAGCGGATGCTGCGGGAAGAGTTCCGGTATGACGGCGTCGTCTTTACGGATGACTTGGAGATGCATGCCATTATCGATCACGATGGGATCGGCGAGGCGGCCGTCCGATCATTTGTGGCCGGGTGCGATGTGTTGTTGATCTGTAAAGATCAGGATCGAGTGCAGACGGCAATGCAGGCGATGGAGCGCGCGGTGCGAGACGGTCGAATCACTCAGGAGCGGTTGCAGCAATCATTGGTTCGTGTGGCACGACTCAAGTCGCGATACCTGTTACCGTACAAACCGGTCACCATTTCCGATGCCCGCTTGGTGGTGGGATGTCGCACGCACAGGATGCTGCTCGATTCGTGGCATAAGGCCTATGCCCGTGTGCCTGCGCCGAAGGTCTCGGAGAACATGCAGTCGGCGGCGGCATTGGATTCACCGGTTGCGCATGTCTGAGGCATCAGCACACTTTGCTTGATGGGGCTTGTTGGAAGTCAGGGGTGAGGGGCGTCCCTCGCTGAGACACAGGCTTCCCCAATTCCTTCGGACATTCGGCGCTGGCTTTTCTTCCTGGGTTTTGATTCACTGGTCCAGGATCCGATCCATTTCTTATCAGTTTATTTTACCGAGGTACCATGGCTATCAAGAAAGGCGACATTCTCGACGAACGCAAACGGTTCCCCGACTCCTGTGGGTTGGTGGTGAAGTGTACCGGTGGCGGTGAGGGATTCAAGAAAATCTTCTGTTGTGGCCATGAGCTGACCGAAGAGGATCTTGTGCCGGAGATCATGTCGTCGAGGGGCCGAAAACGAGGGGGGCTGCTTCCGGGGGCGATGCTGGAAGAGAAGCGGCAGTTCCCTGATTCTTGCGGCCTTCGCCTCATGGTGATGGATGGAGGGGCCGGGCTTCAAGGGATCGATTGTTGTGGCCATCTCATTACAGCCGGCGCCGTGCATGGGTTGAGGTTCGGCCAACCGCCGGAGGAAGGAGTTCCTATGCCGACTGGTCCGGCAGGGGAGGCGTAATGTCCCCTCCAAACGTGCCGGGGGCAGATGATCAGTTCCATCGGCCTAGTATGCGCTGGTGGCTCGGTTTCATGGACCAACTGGACCGGCTCGGATATGTTGCGGCAGGGTTTAGCCTGCTTGCACTCTGCCTGATTATTTTCGTCCATGCCTGGTACATTTTCCTGGCTCGTCCCATTCACCTCGCGCTCCTCCCCGCTGCGCTCAAGTTATTGAACGATCTGCTCCTGGTCATCATTCTCCTGGAACTGTTTCGTACGGTGGTGCGATTTCTTCAGACGGAAGTGCTGGAGTTAGAACCGTATCTGTCCGTGGGGATCATTGCCTGTACACGGAGACTGTTGACGGCCAGTGCCGAACTCTCCTATCAGCTTGAAGCGGTGGCCAAGGAAAGCCGGCATGAGCTCTTTCAGCAATACCTCATGGATGTCGGCTTGAATGTGCTCGTCATCATCATCCTGATCGGCGGGCTGTACCTGCTTCGCTTACGTCCGTCGATTGAGCGTCGGGCCCTCTCCTGATCGGGGGTGGACCGAATAGCAGGGGGCGCTAGGTCCTTCTTGCCCTCCCTATGCCTCTTATGGCATCATGCACCTCTTCTTGGAGGCATGGTGGCCACATTGCTTGAATATGTGGGATCGGTGCATATTTATCTCGGACCGTACCGAGGGAATCCGATCGCCTTGTATTTGAGACGGACGGAAGCCGGGTGTCAGATCGGCCCGCGCGCCTATCCTTGGAATGACGTGGTAGGTGCGGGGGAAACCCCCAACAAGGCCGCCGCAGATTTCGAAGAAAAGTGGAAGGGCAAAGGACTGGCTGCTGATATGTATTCAGGTCCTTCGTGGGAAGGGGGGATCAAGCCGGAACGGCCTGCCCCGCCGAAACCCGCTGCTCCTCCCAAGCCTGCTGCTGCTCCGGCCGCAGCCACAACCGCCCCAGCTGCTGTTGGAGCCACGAATGCAGCGCCGGTACCTCCTGCGCCTGCCTCAAAACCGGTCGCTCAGGCTCCTGCCCCTGCTGCAGCGGAACCGAAGGCGGCACCGGTCGCCCCGACAGAAGCCTCGTCCTAATTCCCCGTTTCCATCAATCAGTTCAGCGACCGGCCGAGAGCCATGCGGCTCATGGGTCATTCCACGGCAGGACGCCTGGCGAGTCTGCTATGGCGAATCCCATACATGGCATAGACCAGAATGCCGATGATGGTCCACACAAAGAATCGGATCCAGGTCATCCAGGGGAGGAAATACATTAATCCCGAGCAGGCGAGCACACCCAAAATGGGAATGAGTGGCATGAACGGCATGCGGAATGGCCGAGGGTGGTCGGGGTTGGTGTAACGAAGTACGATGATGCCGATGCAGACCAAGACGAAGGCGAACAGCGTCCCGATGTTGGTCATATCCGCCGCTTCGCCGATAGGAATTAGTGCCGCCATAATGGCGACTGCGACACCGGTCAAATACGTCGCATGATGTGGCGTTCGAAATTTTGGATGGACGCCTGAGAGCCAGGGGCCAAGGAGTCCGTCCCGGGACATGGCGAAAAAGACGCGAATCTGGCCTAACATCATCACCACCAGCACGCTCGTAATCCCCGCCACTGCCCCAACGGCCACGAGCGCGGCGCCCCACTTGAATCCGACCACGCGAAGCCCTTCGGCTACGGGTGCGTGGATGTCGATCTTCGAGAAAGGCACCAGCCCCGTCAGGACTGCCGCCACCGTAATGTAGAGCAGTGTGCAAACAGCCAGGGAGGCAAAGATGCCAATAGGAAGATCCCGTTGAGGATTCTTGGCTTCTTCCGCGGTGGTTGAGACGGCATCGAATCCGATGTAAGCAAAGAAGACGATGGCTGCGGCCGCACCGACGCCGGCAAATCCGAATGGCATGAACGGAGACCAGTTTGCCGTGTCGACGGATGAACTGCCGACAGCGATGAAAAACACAATGACGGCGAGTTTGACCAGCACGATCCCGCACGTGGCCCTTGCGCTTTCTTTGACTCCGACAATGAGGATGCCTGTGACGAGGAGGACGATGATTGCGGCCGGGATGTTCGCAATGCCTCCATCGGCACCGGGGGGATGGGTGGCCCAGTAGGGAAGTTCGAGGCCGCAGAGTTTGAGGATATTGTTGAAGTAGCCGGACCAGCCGATCGCGACGGCAACGCAGGCCACGCCATACTCCAAAATTAGGTTCCAGCCGGTGAGCCAGGCTAAAAATTCTCCCAGTGTGGCGTAGGAGTAGGTGTAGGCGCTGCCTGCTACCGGAATCATCGCCGCGAATTCGGCATAACAGAGGGCGGCCAATGCGCAGGTGATGCCGGAGAGAATGAACGACAGGATGATGCCGGGTCCTGCTCCGGGGCGGTGAGCATCTCCGACGATTGCCGTGCCGATGAGGACGAAAATGCCGGTGCCGATAATGGCGCCAATGCCGAGCCCGGTCAGGTCCCAGGCCGTGAGGCTCCGTTTGAGGCGATGTTCGGGGGCGTCGGAATCAGCGAGGATTTGCTTGATGGATTTGGTGCGAAACAGTGGATTGCCCACCCAGTGTCCTCTCTCCGCGTCACGACCACAGCATGTGTGCCGGTTTGGTGAGCCCCCTGTCAGGAGCCGGTCCCGCGTCTCGCAGGCGAAGGTTGGTGTGACGGGCGACGTGAAGCTGCCCGTAGAAATGTCTGAAACAGGCGTCGGTGCAACAGGTGGCGTTCAAAGAGAAATTCCGGATGCCATTGCAGGCCCAGAAAGAACGGAAGTCGAGGGTGTTCGATGGCCTCGACGATCCCGTCGGGAGCAGTGGCGCTGGCCAGCAAGGTGCGACCGACGGTTTTCACCGATTGATGATGGGAACTATTCACCTTCATGCGCGTGCGTTTGACGATGCGGTCGAGCAGGCTGCCGGGTGTAATGGTGATGCTGTGCGAAAGCTGTACTGCCGGGGTCTGTTGTCGGTGTTCGAGGACATCGTTCACTTGGGCTGGGAGGTCCTGATAGAGCGTGCCTCCGCAGGCAACGTTCATGGTTTGCATGCCTCCGCAAATAGCGAGCGTTGGAATCTGGTTGCGGATGGCCAGCCGGACCAAGTTGAGCTCAAAACTGGACCGCCGTTCGGCGACGAGAGGAAAGCGGTATCGTTGAGATTCTCCGTAGAGGGTCGGGTCAAGATCTGGGCCGCTTCCCGTGAGCAGTAGCCCGTCGATGCTTGTGAGGAGGCGCCGACGCGCTGAACGGTCTGCGACTAGGGGCAGGATCACCGGCACGCCGCCCAATTCTTCAATGGCGCGGACATACCGGGCCCGAAGAAAGTACGTGGGTTCCTTGCCGCCCCATTCCTTACGATCGCCGGCATTGAAGTCGGGCGTGACTCCGATGACCGGTTTCATGCTACTTGATCGGTTCCAAGGGCAGCGGTAGCGGCTCTTGAGGGGTGTAGTCCCCGGCCTCCCGGGCGGGCTCGCCTGACACGCCGAGGAACCGGATGGGCCGATCGCCTTTGAGGTGATCAGGGGTGATGATATAGGTGCCGTACATGCTGGGGACCCAGATGTTCTTTGCCGTCTGCTCGCTGCCTCCGGAGAAGCCATAGGCTAAGCCGCCGACCACTCCGCCGCCGATTGCAAACGCGAGCTTGAGGGGAAAATACACAATCGTGGCAAGCGCGGATCCGGCTTGAATGCCCACGCCGGAGGCGCTGGCGTCATTTGATGAGACAGGGACATTGGAGCTCCCCGATTCTTGTGCGGAGACCGGCACCGCGAGGATGGCTAGTGAGCACAGTGCCACCACGCCAAGGACCAGGGCATTCGACCAGAGGCTGCGTCGTCTTTTGAAGGGCAGAATGGCAGAGACGTTCACGTTGAGTGCCTCCTTGGGGCTGAAGTTCTGTGATGAGTGAAAAAAGATGAGTGCTGATGAGCTATGTGCAATTCAGAGTACTCCGTTGTCGTTATAACAAATTCCCCCTCATTTTCAAACCCCTTCCGGGTTTGCTGCAGGCGGCATTGTTCATGCGAGATCGGGTGGTTCGGCGAGGTCCAGTTCAAGGCGAATGCGATCGGTGATCTCGGCTGGTGTATTCTGGGTGAGGTGCGTCAACTCGGCGGTAAACGTTGAGGCCTCGATCACCTGATTCTGTTGATCGAGCCCGGCTTGGAGGGCCAGGTGTAGCGCGCAGGTGCAGAGGGACTGAATGAAGAGATCATCGGCCCGCCGCATGGTTTCCGTTCGGTCTTCGGGGTCCATGTCTCGCAGCAAGGCCTGGATCCAGGAAGAGAAGCCGATGTGTTCGCGTGTCTGCCCAATGTGAGGCTGTGCGACATCGACTCCAACCTGTACGCCACCCTTCCAGCTGCGCTTCTTCACATTGAAGACGCAACGGAGGTGATCCGGCCGATCCTCAACGGGTTCCGGTCCGAAGAAAAACGTGACGCGGTATTGTGTGAGATCTCCTGGTGCTGGATGTGTCATGGCGCGTGGTGCCGATTGTACCATTGCGACGGTCGGAGAACACAGACGGATCGGCAGAGTGGTATCGATGTCAAAATGCCGCTATGATGCGGCTATGAATATGCTCGCTCCCTCTCGCGCGCACGTGCACCGGATTCAACAGGCCATCCGGGAGCAGCCAGGACTTGACGGCTGGCTCTTTTACGACTTTCGTCATCTGGATCCCATTGCGTATCGGGTGCTGTTGCTAGATCCGTCACTCCATGTGACGCGGAGATGGTATTACTGGGTTCCGGCAGTGGGGGTGCCGGTGAAAGTTCAACATCGCATCGAGCCCCATGTGTTGGAGGGACTACCCGGTGATGAGCAGTTGTATGTCTCCTGGAGGGAGCAACATACGGCGCTGAGGTCCTTTCTGCACTCCGCCAAGCGGATTGCCATGCAATATTCGCCGATGAACGCCATCCCGTACCTCTCCCGCGTGGATGCCGGGACCATTGAGTTGATACGTGGGTTAGGCGTGGAGGTGGTGACTTCTGCGGATTTGGTTCAGCAGTTTGAGGCCGTGTGGGACGAGACCCAATTGGCCTCGCACCAAGTGGCAGCCGAGGGATTGCGAGCCATTGTGGATGAGGCTTTCGGATTTGTCGGCGCCTCTCTCGCCGGAGGGCGTTCTCTGACCGAATACGACTTGCAGCAATACATCCTCAGCCGCATGCAGGCTCGCAACCTGGTCACCTCTAGCGCACCAATTGCCGCCGTCAACGCACATAGCGCAGATCCGCACTATGGCCCGCCGCTGCAGGGATCCGCCCCCATCCGACCCGGGGATCTGGTGCTGATTGATCTATGGGCGAAGCAGCCCCAAGTGGGGGCGGTGTATGCGGATATCACCTGGACTGGATTTGTGGGGCGAACGGTGCCGGCACGGCATCAAGAGATTTTTCAGATTGTCCGGCGTGCGCGGGATACGGCGGTGAGCTTTGTGCAAGAACGCGTGAGGTGCGGGGCGTTCCCGTTCGGATGGGAAGTGGATGATGCCTGCCGTCAGGTGATTCAAGACGCTGGATACGGGAACTATTTCGTCCACCGCACCGGTCATTCGATCGGTGAAGAGGTGCATGGGAATGGGGCCAACATCGACAACCTGGAAACGCAGGATGCGCGTCGGTTGTTGCCGGGCACCTGCTTTTCCATCGAGCCGGGGATCTATTTGCCTCAGGAGTTCGGCATCCGCAGCGAACTCGATGTGTACCTCTCAACACATGACGCCACCGTGTACGGACAACCGGTGCAAACCGAACTCGTCGCGATTTCCCCCGTTGTCGGTTAGTTGAGCCTGCTTCCTCTCATTTCAGTGCCCTCCGCCATTTCTTGACACCCTTTGCATCGGGCAGCTATCGTGAGGTGTCGCACAGCCAAATAGGCTCTGTCGTGCCTACGTCGCCCCTATTGGTCGAGGAAGGAAAGCAACATGTTTGGCACTATGGGATTTTCCGAACTGATTATTATCCTGGTTATCGTCCTGATTATTTTTGGGGCCGGGAAACTTCCGCAAATTGGTGAAGGTGTCGGCAAGGCGTTGAGGGGCTTCAAGAAAGAGGTGAACGACATTCCTCCTCCCGACGCTCCCGCTGAGCCGTCTGACTCGACAACGGTGGCTGCTCAAGCGCAGTCCGTGCCGGAGATTGCCCTAGCCGGACAGGCCGCCCCGGTTGTCCAGGCACCTGCCACTTCTCAGGTCACAGCTCCCTATACGCCAGGTCCCGAATTGACTCCCGGTACCACGGCGGCTCTTATGGCTGCGGCCGCCCCTCAGGGGCCCCAGTCCACTCAGCCGGTCAAGCCGCGAGTCGCCACCGTGGCGCCAGGTCAGGCTGCGCCGGGTTCGGCAGTGGCGCAGAGCCATCAGCCGCCGACCATGGAAGATCGGATGGCAGCTCCTGCTCCAGTGATGCGGGCGCAGTACCCGCCTCTGCCTGCTGCGGCTCAGAGCAAGCCAGTAGCCAAGCGCCCATCTGCCATCGTGAACAAAGATGCCGTGGCTCGGGTGCAGGCAGCCCAAGCTGCCATGCGGGCGAAGGCGGCACAGACCCAATCGGGAGGGATTTCCTCCCAAGACATGCAGGGTTTGGGGGAAGGGCTTGGAGATGCCGTGCGGACGTTTCGGCAGGCCGTGGCTGATGTGCGGAGTTCGGTCGATCCTCAGATGCGGACAATTCGGGCAGAAATGGACTCTGCACAAAAGGAGCTTGAGCAGTCAATTGAAGCGGCGAAGCAGGCCCCAGTGGTGGATGAAGAGGCTCCCGCCAAACCGCTCTCGTAATTGTTCGGTCCTTCCACTCGGCAGGGATTGTGGCTGGTGATCTCGCTCCTCAGGTGGAGGGGTGCGAAGTGAGAGTGCCTGTGCGCTATGCAAGGCCGTCCGAGTCCAAGTATCACGCCTCCATCATGCTAACGGTTGACGTCGTTACCTGAATGCTCGCTGACGGGCATTGTGGAGTGTTAATCAATCTGAAGATGAGCGCCTGTGTGAAGGCTCGATTTTTTCCCCGCCTCTTCTCTCTGCTTTGGACCTGTTCTCTGATTGCCGGCTGTTACGTCGATGCTCCGCCAGGAGGGCCGGGCGAGGTATCGATACGCTTGACCGAACTGCTGGCGGATCCGGACCCGGAAGTTCGACGCACCGCTGCTGAGTCTCTTGGAAAAATCGGCCAACGGTCAGCTGGTCACGGACTACTGACTGCACTGAATGATCAGGATTCGCGTGTGCGTGCTGCCGCAGCACTTTCGCTTGGCAGATTGGGCGATGGCGCAAGCGGGATCTCGTTGGCAGGACGGTTGGTAGATTCATCCGAGGCGGTACGGGGGGCATCTGCCTTGGCTCTGTCTGAGCTTGAAAGTACCGGAGCATCCGAGGCCGAAACCATCCGGGCACTCCATCACCACGACCCATCTGTACGAATGGCGGCCACCCGGGCTTTGGTGAGCCAGGACATCGTCCCTTTTACGGCAGAGCTCGTCGGAGCCCTTCACGATACCGATGCACATGTGCGACAGGGCATTGCTGCGGCGCTTGGAGAAACGGGAGATAGGAGGGCCATACCCCACTTGTTGCGGCTTCTTAAAGAGGATGCAAGTGCTGGCGTTCGTTCCGAAGCAGCATTTCGTCTGGGTAAGCTTGGCGATACGAGCGTTGTGGGCGAGTTGTCAGTGGTCGCGAAGGGGGATTCGGATGCGATCACTCGAGGCTGGGCACGCTGGGCCGTTGAACAGATTACGCCGTCGCGCGGGTCCGATTCAGGGCTTCGACCAATTCGATAAGCCGTGCTTGAGCCTCGGGGGCAATTTCAGTGAACTGCACGCCCATTCCGGGAAAGAGTAAATAGCGCTCTGGTTTTGAGCGGGTCCACGCCACCTTCGCACGCGTTTCAAATTTCTGATTCGGGCGGTCCGGCAATGAAAACTCTACCTTCAGCTCCGTCCCCGGTGCCAGGGGCGCGCTACTCTCAATAAACAATCCTCCCCCACCGATGCCGCCGGTTAAGCTGTCAAATTGTTTTCCATCGGGTGTGCTGCAACGGACTTTAATCGCGAGCGGAGCTCGCGGATGGACTCGACTGTGTGCAAAGCGTGAGTCTTCGTCGATTGAGAGCATGTGCTCAATCAACGTCTCCCAACTGACGATGGCGAGACGTTGCCCCTTGTCGTCGAAGAGGGCGAGGGTTTCTTGCTCGCAGTCGATGTCGAGAGTTTTTCCGTGATACTCGCGGGTAGCTGTGACCGGAAACTTCATCTCAGATTCTCGGTATGGTGCGTGGCAAATCTAGAGGGATGTGTCGTCAGGCCTGAGATTCTAGCCGACTATAGGGCGTCACCTTGTGGAACGCCTTTCACCGAATGCACGAGGGAGAGCACACGATTGCGAGTTTCTGGGGTGATATCTGTAAAGCGTACCCCCATTCCCGGGCTAAATGTGTACTGATCGGCTTTCGGGCAGACCCAGGCAATCATGCCCTTTGCCGAAAGCCACTCGTTTGGGGTTTCCGGAAGCGTAAATTCCATGACGAGTTTGGTTCCCACGGCCAATGGAGTGAAGCTCTCAATAAACAGTCCTCCTCCCCCAATTCCCCCTGCTCGACTTTCGAGGTGCGTGCCGTCGGGCGTCTGATATTTGACCCGGATTGAGAGCGAAATTCTTGGCTCAGATCGCGCCTCGCGTGACTGCTGAGGTTTTCGGTAGGTCAGGATCTGATCGACGAGAAAGTCCCATGCGAGGCTTCCCATCGGTTCACCGTTGATTCCGACCAGCGTGATCGTTTCCTTGGAGGAATCGATCTCAAGTGTCTTGCCTTTGTGTCTGGTGCTGGAAACGACGGGGAATTTCACGTGTACTGCCCTATGGTAATTGCAGAAATCCTTACTGCAGCCATCATGTGCAAGTATAGCTCACGGATCAGACTTGTCGACAAAAACCTTGGATCGTGATGTTGTCTTGGGGGGAAGGCTCGATGTTGCGGTCTTGGTGAGGCGAAGGAGAGGGGGCTTGTGCCCCCTCTCACATGGTGTCATGGTCAGAGATAGATATTTCTTTTCAACATGTTATGCGCTTTTAACATCCTTGTCTTGCTCGAAGATTCGAATCGGCGCGTGTTTGCCGTTGATGGAGTCCTCGGTGATGACGACTTCCTTGATCTGCTTCTGAGAGGGAGCGTCGTACATCACATCGAGCATGGCTTCCTCGAGAATCGCCCGTAATCCTCGTGCCCCGGTCTTTTGCGTAAAGGCCTTCCGTGCTACGGCACTCAAGGCGCCTTCCGTGAAGCGAAGTTTGACCTTTTCAAATGACAGCAGCTTTTCATATTGCTTTGTGAGCGCATTTCTCGGTTCAGTGAGGATGCGAATGAGCGCTTGCTCGTCTAATTCGTCCAGGGTCGCGACCACTGGCAAGCGACCGATAAACTCAGGAATCAGGCCAAATTTCAGCAAGTCTTCCGGCTGGACATGCGGCAACAATTCGCCTAACCGAACGTCGTTGCGTCCGCGGACATCCGCTCCAAACCCCATGGCCTTCCGGTTCAGACGTTGTTCGATGATATGTTCCAATCCAACGAAGGCACCGCCGCAGATGAACAGGATGTTGGAGGTGTTCACCTGGATAAACTCTTGATGCGGATGCTTGCGTCCGCCTTGTGGGGGAACGTTTGCAACCGTGCCTTCAATGAGTTTGAGGAGTGCCTGTTGAACGCCTTCACCAGAGACGTCTCTGGTAATGGAGGGGCTGTCACTTTTTCTGCTGATCTTGTCGATTTCGTCGATGTAGACAATTCCGCGCTCAGCTCGTTCGACGTCGTAGTCGGCGGCCTGAAGCAACTTCAAGATAATGTTCTCGACGTCTTCACCGACATAACCCGCTTCGGTCAGCGTCGTGGCATCCGCGAGGGTGAAGGGGACATCGAGGAACTTTGCTAACGTTTGAGCAAGGAGCGTTTTCCCGGTACCGGTCGGGCCGATGACGAGGATGTTGCCCTTTTGAAGTTCCACGTCATCGACGTCTTTGTCCTTGGCAGAGATGCGCTTGTAGTGGTTGTGTACGGCCACGGAGAGGATTCGTTTCGCGCGATCCTGACCGACCACATACTGATCGAGGTGATGTTTGATTTCAGCCGGTTTCTTCAGCTTCGAGGAAATCTCCTCCTTGGCCTCTTCCCAATCCTCCGCAATGATGTCATTGCAGAGGTTCACACATTCGTCGCAGATGTAGACGGTTGGTCCGGCGATGAGCTTGCGTACTTCATCTCGGCTCTTCCCGCAAAACGAGCATCGCAGGTGCCGATCAATCTTTTCCTGTTTAGCCATGCTGCCTCCTGTACACCAAAGGTCAACTAGCTCTTGCCGCCGTCCTTGCCTGAGTCCGTTGCTCCCAAGGGTTTGAGGCTCTTCAGGGGGCGTGTGATGACTTCGTCGATGAGTCCATAGCGTTTGGCTTCCTCGCTCGACATGAAATAGTCGCGTTCAGTATCTTGGGAAATCTTGTCCAGCGGTTGGCCAGTGTGTTTGGCCATGATTTCATTCAAGCGTTCGCGGATCTTCAGGATTTCCCGCGCATGAATGTCGATCTCGGTGGCCTGGCCTTGGAATCCGCCCATCGGCTGGTGAATCATGACGCGAGCATTCGGGAGAGCGTAACGTTTGCCCTTGGTGCCTGCGGTCAACAGAAATGCTCCCATGCTTGCAGCCTGGCCCAGGCAAATGGTGTTAATCGACGGTTTGACGTATTGCATGGTGTCATAGATGCCGAGCCCGGCCGTGACACTGCCTCCCGGGGAATTGATGTAGAGATTGATATCTTTTTCCGGATCTTCGGCTTCAAGGAACAGCAGTTGAGCGATGATAAGGTTCGCAAAGACGTCATCGATTGGCGCGCCAAGAAAGATGATGCGATCTTTGAGCAGCCGTGAATAGATGTCGTAGGCACGTTCACCGCGGTTGGTTTGTTCGACAACAATCGGAACTAGCATTCAACTGCATCCTTTCCGCTAGAGGTCTGACGAGTGGAAACTCCTTAGTTTACCATACTCATGTCGCCGGGACTGTGTAAGCACCGCTCGACCTGCAATGCCGGGACTCTAGGTAGTCGAGCGAGTTATCCCTGGATCATTGCGTGCTTGTAGACAAAATCCAACGCTTTATCGGCCAAGATCCTGGAGCGAAGGTCATCCAGGGTTTCTTGTCCGCCGGCCCGAATCATGCGGGTCACTTCCTCGACGGAGAGTTTGACTTCTGAGGCAAGTCGCGTAACCTCATTGCTGAGATCCTCGTTGGTCACGGTGATGCCTTCCTTGGCCGCCAGTGCTTCCAGAATGAGACCGACCTTCACTCGCCGCTCTGCCTCGGGACGATATTCCTCCTGGAGTTGTTTGGCGTCGTCAGATTGCGCGGCATGAGGTGCAGTAGCGCCGTCTCCAGGCTTTCGTTGGCGAGACTGTAATTGCTGTCTAACCATGGCGGACAATTCGCGCTCGACGAGCGTGCCGGGAAGATCGAAATGATGCGTTTCTGCCAATCGCTTTAGGATCGTGTCTTTATAGGAGTCTTCGATGTCTTTCTTCAGTGCCCGTTCCATTTCAGCTCGAAGCTTTTCCCGGATTTCCTGGAGGGACTGGTAGGGGCCGCAATCCTTTGCAAATTCGTCGTCTAGGGCGGGAAGTTGTTTCCGTTTGACCGACTTGATCGTGCACGCGAAGGTCACAGTCTTTCCTGCAACCCTCGTATCGGGATGAGATGCCGGGTAGGCTTGAGAAATGGTGACCACTTCTCCTTCTTTTTTCCCAGCGAGATGGGGCTCAACGTCTACTCCCAGCACGGAGGCATTGGAGCCCATCTTGTGCAGGTGTCCCGTCTTGGCGGTGCCGTCCAGAGGTTTGTTGTCCAAGGTTCCTTCAATGTCTAAGACGGCGTAGTCGCCTTCTGCCAAGACTGCCCCGGCTGGAGCAGGATGCAATTGGGCCATCTGTTCGCGAAGGACTTCTAATGCCTTTTGGACTTGCTCGTCTGTGACGGTTCGCTGGTCTTGCTTGAGAGAAATGGGATTAGGGGCTTTGTAATCTCGAAGTTCGATCGTCGGCTTGATCTCGACCGTAGCCGTGAAACTAAACGGTGTGTCTTTCTTTACCTTGACCCGCTCTAAGGGTGGGATTTCTACCAGTACCGGCATAATGCCTGCCTGGCGGATCGCCCGATCATAGAAGTCCGGGACCAGACTGCGGATCACGTCTTCTTCGATAGTTTTTGCGTATCGCTTCTCCAACAATTGCAGCGGGGCCTTCCCCGGGCGAAATCCCGGAATGCGAACCTGTCGGTTGAGTTCTGAATAGGCTTGCGCAAAGCGTAGGTTCACCTCATCCGCCGGTACTTCAATCTTAAGGGCTCTTTTCATGGGGCCGAGTTCGGTCATTTCCATTTTCATAGCTCTGTTCGCGTCCTCCGAGTCCGAATAATGTTAGGTGCGCCACGCAAAATTAATATTGTTGAGAGGTGGTGCGAGAGGGGGGACTTGAACCCCCACGGTTACCCACGAGATCCTAAGTCTCGCGCGTCTGCCAGTTCCGCCACTCTCGCGCGACGCTGAGTGCTAGGCTACCTGCTGATGGTACATATGGAAAGTGCCTGTGCGCGGAAAGACACGATGAATAATGACATTTTGTACCGTCGATCTAGTCTGCCTGTCAACCCATACGCAGGTGGGGACGGCCTCTGGGGAAGCCCTGGCGAGGTGCATATGAGGTCGGATGTCAGGCTCGAGGAGAGGCGGTCAGGACTCGATGGCGACGCGACATTCCTGGAGTCGATTCCTGGCGGATCACACGATCCGGGGCGCTATAATATCAAGTCGATGGTTCCATCGTACGGCCTTCTTCTTTTCATCCTCATCCTGAACGAAGGGAGGAATACGTCATGATACGCAGCGGATTGACTACCGCAGCTGGATTCCTCGTGTTCTTGTTTGGCCTCGCCTCTTCAGCTTCGGCATATCGGGATTATTTTAGCGAAGCTCAGAAGGCAGAATTGGCCAACATCCGTAGCGTGCTCGTTGAGGCTTTGGCGTTGACCGACAAAGGGGCCGGCAATGCGGACGGCATTCGGGACGTTGTTCTTCGGCGTATGGGAGAATTGGGGTATGTCGCGAGTTCCGATCAAGGGGCTCCTCATGACGTCGTTGTCCGGGTCAAATGCGAACAGAGGAAGACCTGGGAAGGCACTGCCTCGGCCGGCGGAGACAATGACCTGTTGGATGCCCCGTCTCGCTTATGGAAGGGCCCTGCTTGTCAGGTGACGTATGCGTTGGGAAATCTCAAGGTAAAGTGGCAAAAGGAGGTCCGTACGGAGTTTGAGGATGCCGTCCAAGCGGCTCACGCTGCCGGTGCCTCTGATCCTGGGGCCTATGCAATGAGTGCGCTGCGTGAGGCATTGGAGACCTATGAGTTCCCACTGCTTCTCACGGCTGAATGGGGGCAGCCTGACCGGTTGCTGAAACTGCTTGATTCGCCACAGACCGGCCAACTCAGGAAGCTCAAGGTAATCTCGCTCCTTGGTGAAATGGTGGCAGATGAGGCACTGCCTCATCTCACTGAAGCCTTGAAGGATAAAGAGCTGGCGAAACAAGCGGCTGTGGCATTGGGGAATATGGGCAAGGAGGGCATCCCGCTCCTCATCGAAATCTTGCGGTATTCCAAGCAGCCCGACTTGCAGGCTGCTGCCGCAAAAGGCTTGGGAGATCTGGGAAATATTCATAGCGATTCACGGGTCGTTCCTCCGCTACTGGAGATGCTCGATGCCCCTGGTATTGACATTACGGTGCAGACGGAGATCGCATGGGCGTTAGGGCGCGTACCGGATCGGCGATCCGTCGAACCGCTGTTTGCCCTTGATCGAAAACTGCAAAAGATTCGCAATGACCCCCCCGATCCACAAATTAAGAAGCTGAAAGAAGCGGTATTTTGGTCAATCAAGCAGGTGTACACCGAGGACCAATATAGCTGAGGAGCCGAGGAGTGCCATGGTGCGTGGTGGTCGTGTCCTAGGCGGTGGGGGGCGGGGGTGTGTGCTGGACGATCAGGCGCAGCTTCTCCTTGCTGGAATGGGCCATGTCCCTGATGCGATGCTGCCACGGTGATGACAGCCCTTGCATTCGGTTATCTCGGGAACTTTCATGCTGTGAAAATGCCGGCGACTCTGCTAAGAAATATTCCCGTCGCTGTGCCAGATGGTTGTACGTAGGCGGACTGAGCAGGCGGGTAATGGGTTGTGGGACACACGCGGGGGTAAGTCGATGGGAAGGATTTCACGAAGACGATTTTTGCAACTGTCGGCCATGACCGGCGGGGTTCTCCTCGTGACGGATTGGACTGACCGGCTGTTGGGGATGCGGTTCTCGGGATCGAGGGCTAACGCGGCGGAACCTATCAAGATCGGGATCCTCGACCCGCTATCGAGCCCGTATAAGACCTCGTCGATCCATGATGTGCACGGCGCCAACGTGGCGGTAGATATGTTCAACCAGCGAGGTGGGGTCTTGGGACGACCGGTGACCATTATCGAGGCCGATGACGCCTCACAGCCGGAGACCGCCCTCAAGGCGGCCACCAAGTTTGTTCGTGATGATCGTGTGGATGTACTGATGGGGACCTTCAACGCGGAGTGTGCCCTCGTCGTGTCCGAGTTTGCGAAACAGGAAAACAAGTTATTCATGGTGACGGGAGCGCATCTGCCGGAACTCACCGGCGCCGCGTGTAATTCCCATACCTTCGTCTTTATGCCCAATGCCGCGATGTTGGCGCAGGCGGTCGTTCCCCATTGGATCAAGACATTCGGTACTCGCTGGTTCATGGTCACGACCAGTTCTTTGGATGGGAAAGCCATGGCGCAGGCGGTCGTGACTGCCGGTCAGCCGCATGGCGCGGAATTTGTGGGCGAGATGGTCATGCCGTTCGGGTCCACGGACTTTACTGCGGCACTGGCGGCGGCCAAAGAGAAGCAACCTACGTTGGTGGTGTTCAATCTCTATGGGTGGGATTTAGTCCACGCGTTGAAGGCATACAGCAAGCTGGAGTTGGCGAAGGAGAAGATCGGTGTCGGCGGCCTGATAGCGGGTGAGCAGATTGGTCGCCCACTTGGGTATGCCAACAATGCCGGAATCTGGGGCCTCATTTGGGATCCCAAGGTCAACACGGAAGGGTCGAGACGATTTATTCAGGGTGTCGTCGAAAAATACAGCCATACCCCCACCTCGCGTTGCTATCTGGGGTATGCGGCTATGACTCAAATCCTAGAGGCCATCCAGCGCGCGGGCTCAACGGAGGCGCCGGCGCTGATCAAAGCGTTGGAAGGGCATGGGTTTGACGGTCTCAAGGAAGGTCGGTCCTCGTTCCGAGCTTCGGACCACCAACATGTGCAAGATGTGCTGGTCGGGGAAGCGTACGGGAAAGAACTCGGTCTCGGGCACTACAAGATTCTCGCGACGATTCCCGGAGATCGCTTCATTGTAGGCCCCGAATCCGGTCAGTGCCAGTTGTAGCTCGCTGCGTAGTCGAATCGGGACTATTGGTCAGACCCGAGTGCCGCGAGGCGTAGCTGAGTTTCCATCACCCCGCTTGTTGATGCCACGGTGGGGCGCGACACAATAATCAATTCCAGGCGACGATTTTTCTGACGACCCTGTTCGGTGGCGTTGGAGGCGACGGGTCGAGAGTCCGCGAGTCCCACGGCCTTGATCCGTTCAGCAGGCATTCCTCCATTGACCATGGCCTGACGGGCATGGTCAGCGCGAGCCCATGAGAGCGCTTTGTTGTCGGCAAAGAGTTTCTGAAGCGCTTTGCTGAGGGCGAGGTTGTCCGTATGGCCGGCGACTTGCACGAATGTGTCTGAATGAGGCCCCAGCACCGTGCCGATCCGCTTCAGCATGGTGATGCCGTCTGGGGTCAGCACCGCATCGCCAGATGTGAAGAGCCAATTGCTGGCCAGCGCGATCACCAAACGTGTGCCATCCTCCCTGACTGTGAAGGCCTTCTGCTCGGAGCTTGTCGGGAGCGCCTTCAGCAGCTCCTCCTTAATCGCGGTCACGTTTGACCCGCGCGCATCTGTCCGGCTCGGATTGGGCTGAGACAGCCCTCCATTTCGACCTGGGTCTTGCGCAGGCGCGGTCAGGGGCCGGCTTGCCGCCACGTCGGAGTCCTTCTGAGGCGCGGGTGGAGAGGAACCCCTCTGCCGCGAGGGAAGGTCTCGGGTCTTGTCATTCAAGCGTTGCTCAAGGGCGGTGATGCGGTGTCTGGCTTGATAGATTTCCGCGATCATGGCGTTGTATTGGGGCACGAGCTTATCTCGCTCCATGAGGCGAGAGCGGACGGTGTCATAGGCTTGTTCGCGCTCTTTGAGCTGTTGGTCCAATGCGGTGATGCGGGCCTTGAGCGAATCGATGGTCGCCGTGGCGGTTTGCAACTGAGCGGCGAGACTGTCCCGTTCCGCATTGCCGGCGCGGACGGTGCGAAGATCTTGCTCCTGACGAGCCACCTGCGTTTCCAACTCGGTGATTCGGCGGCGGGCCACCTCAAGGTCAGCGAGGGCGGTCGTGCGAGTTTGCAGCGCAGCGAGATCTTTGTCCCGAGTAGCCAGTTGTTGTTCGAGCGAGCTGATACGCTGGCGGGCTTGCAGCAGCTCGTTGTTTGCGGTTGTGAATTGATTGGTCAGGCGCTCGCGTTCCGGGGCCAGCCGCCGCAATTCGACGAGTTCCGCTTCCTTTGCGCTGAGCAACTGGTCATAGGACACACTTGCGGGCTGATTCTGTCGATCTCCCAGTCTGCTCTCAAGGTCACGAATCCGGTCATGGAATTCGCCGAGCGTCGTCAGGAGCTGCTCGCGTTCCTGTTGGAGCGCCGCGAGTTTCGCATCGCCCGAAGACGCAACAGGGGGAAGCGGTGGGGGTTGGGGAACGGTTTCACAGCCTGTACCGAGGGCGCAGAGAACCGTGAGCGCCCAGACAGATCGTCTCATGCGATCCCTCCCTGGTGACTATGGGCAGAAGGCGCTGGGGGTAAGAGGTCAACCGTCGTCTTGGGGGAACCGCTACGCGCAACACAGGTCGACGACTGGGACCGCGCTGACAGATGTCGTTCAGCCGGTGTGAGCAATGGGTGCCTGACGAATTGGGTGATGAAGAGGCACGCCCCGAGAACCCATCGGTACTCTAACGGGTTCTCGGGGCAGATGCAAGGCGCGCAACGCGTTGCGCGGGATGCCTACTGGCCGACCACGATTTCGACGCGTCGATTTTTTTGCCGTCCTTCAGCCGTTGAGTTGCTGGCGATAGGCCGGCTGTCTGAATGGCCCTTGGCGTCGATCTTGTCGGCAGCCATCCCGCCCTCCGTCAGCGCCTGCCGTGCGCTCTCGGCCCGTGCCTGGGAGAGCTCTACATTGGTGGGGAACCGCTTCGCCAATCGTCCCTTGATCGGCACATTGTCCGTGTGGCCTGCCACATGGATCGAGCGATCCGGATAGTTCTTGAGCACGCTGCCGATTCGATTCAACACATCCGCTCCGCCGGGCTTGAGTGTGGCCTCTCCGGAATCAAAGAGCAACGTCGTCGCCAGACCGAGGGTGAGCTGATCCCCCAGTTGTTTCATCGTGACGTTCCCCTTTGAGACTTCTGCTTGGAGGAGCTTGGACAAATCATTCTTGGCCTCGGCGAGGCTGGTCTTTTGTTGATCGAGCGCACCGCGCAAGCCGGTCATCTCGTGGTCTCTCCGTGCGATTTCGCTTTCGAGGTCCGAGGCCCGTTGTTTAGCTGCGGCGAGATCCGCCACCAACTTGTCGCGGTCGCCGGCGGCGCCCTTCAGCAGGCTCAGTTCCTGATCTCTCCCATTGAGTTGCCGCTCCAGCTCGGCAATGCGCTGTTTCGCCTGCGCGAGCTCTGAGGAAAGGCGATCGCGATCCCCGGCAGTGCTTTTCAATCCGGCCAGTTCCTGCTCCTTTGTGGCGAGTAGCGCTTGAAGTGCGGCCAGCTCCCCGGCGAGTCGCTCCTTGTCGCCGGCGCCCCGTCTCAGGCCCGCCAGTTCTTGGTCCTTGGCCGACAACTGCCGGTCTGCGTCCGACAATTGGCTTGCCAACCGGTCCTTGTCGCCGACGGTGCTCCGGAGTCCAGCCAATTCCCGATCGCGCTGGCTGAGTTGGTTTTCCAGTTCGTTGATCCGCGCTTTGGCCTGATCCAGGTCGGCGGCGGAAGAAGCACGGAGCTTCGCCAACTCCGCTTCGAGATCGGCCTTCTGCCGCTCCAGGTCTGCAATCTTGAGATCGCGTGGATCGGGTTTTGGCGGAATGGGCCTCGGGACGGCTTTCATCTCGTTCAGCGCGCGACTCGCTGAGTCGTTGGGTGCTGGTGCGGACGTACAGGCTGCGAGCATCACAGCGCTCAGCAGCGCGGGAACAAGGCGAACGTGTTTCATGCAATCCTCCTTACAACACGGTCAGGCTGCCGGAGATGTCCGAGCAGCATGGACAATCGGGCCACAGTTAGTGACGTTGATTTTTCAGGAGATCGCGGATCTCCGTGAGCAACACTTCCTCCTTGGGCGGTGCCGGTGGTGGACCGGGAGGGGCGGTCTTCTTGAAACGGTTCATTTGTTTGACCACCAGAAAAATAACGAAGGCCAGGATCGTGAAATCAAGCAGAGTTTGCAGGAACACGCCATAGTTGATCGTGGCGGCGCCGGCCGCTTTGGCCGCTGCGAGGGATTTGCCTTTGGCCTCTTCGCTCAGTGGAATGAAGAGACTGGAAAAATCCATGTGTCCCATCAGGAGTCCGATGGGAGGCATGAGAATATCACTGACCACGGAGGAGACGATTTTCCCGAATGCTCCTCCGATGATGACTCCCACCGCCATGTCGAGCACGTTTCCTTTTACGGCAAATTCTTTGAACTCACTCATCATGCCCATCGTGCACCCTCCTTAGTGTGAGCGGACTGAATCCCGAATCCGTCTCGGCTCCTATTGTTTTCGACTGGTGTCGAAGCTGTATCCCAGCGTGATCAGGTAGAGGTTATCTGTATCCGACACGCCCGGCGGCGGGTTCTTGTTGTACCGCATGGTCCACTGGAATCCGCTGACCAGTCCGCCCCACACTTTGAACCGCAACCCGGTGTCAGCCGTCAGGTAGAGGTCTTTGGAATTGGCGAGCGATTGGAAGCCTTCCTGAAAGTGGTACAGGCTAACCTGGTCACCGCCCCAGAGCGGCCAATTCCATTTGACGGCCCATCGGCCCCGAGAGCTGGATTTGTCGTCGGCGAGTTTGAAATCTTCATTGAAGTAGGCTGCGCCGGCTTCCGCCCAGAGCGTCATATCCTTGAAGACTCCCGTCAGGTCACCGCGGTCGAGGAATTGATAGCCGGGACCGGTCGCGAGCGCGGTGCGCAGTTTCAGGTCCTGAAAGGTGTCCTGCTCGAAGTAGGCAGACGCGAACCAATACAACCGCTTCGTCAGAAAGAAGTCAAGCTTGATGGTCCCGCGGCTGTTTCGCACGATGAGATTGCCGGTATTGTCTCCGTAGATGTACCGGCCAAGGATGGTCAGTCGCAGTGACTCGCTGCGGGCTGAGAGCTCGCCGAGCAGGCTGCCGTTTCGGAGGTGGCTGTTGCCCGTGGTTTGTGAATAGCCGGCTTGAAGGGCGCCGGTATAAATCACCGCAGGTTGGTTCATGCCCACGACCGCATCCAGCGGAACCGCCATCGTGGTTCCCATCGGCGCAGCCTGTAACGTGAGGGTCCCTGGTTCGCCGGGCTGCGCGGTGCCGACGACCGTGGTGCCCTCTTTGAGACTGAAGGGAATGGGACGATTCACGACCAGTTTGGCCACGTTCGGCCACATGATCTTCACGACATCCTCGCCGGCCGTGGGTCCGAAGGCGGTCTTGATGTGTAACTCGTCGGCGACCATGCCAAGGACATGTCCATAGATGACGGTACCGTCCTTGAGCGTGACAGCGTCGAGTGTGGCCGGCGCAGGCGCGGCGTCCGACGGAGCCTGAGTTTCAGCCCTCGTCCCCTCGGCTAAAAGCGCCACCATCAGCAGCGCGAGCAGGAAACATCCAAATCGTCGCATCATTCCGTCCTCCTGGGATTGCGAATGGCAACGGTGTGTCGGTTGCCGGATGAGTAGAAACGCTGGTGTTGTATATTGGATTCCGCGTAGGAGATCAACACTGTGTTCGCCATGTCGTGCAGGCATTATGCGATGGCCGTACGATTGCGTGTCGCAGGTGAGCGGTGTAGAAGCCGCATGGATGGGGTGCGTTGCGCTATACGGGTCTTGATCAGCCGTCTCCGCCGATATTTCTGGAGAGGCGCCTGCCGACAAGGCCCGTTCCGATACAGACATGCTTCATGATGAGACGCGGCGACTCGAACTGCGACAGCGGCCGCCCGCTGCAAGGTGTGCTTTGGCGGGCAATGCCAGGTCCGCATATGGTTTCGGATGTTCGTGGTGCCGAGTCTGGTCATTTGAGGAACGTCAATTTTCGCGTCGCGGAGGCACTGTTCACTCGTGTCTTAACAGGGGGGCTCGCTTCATCGTTGGGTGAGGGAACGTGCAGCAACCCTTCCAGAAGTGCGTAACGAAGTAATTGCGCAGCATTGGAGGCACGAAATTTTCTCAGCAGGTTGGCGCGGTGTGACTCCACGGTTTTGGGAGCAATCCGCAGGCGAGCCGCAATCTCCTGGCTCGTTAACCCTGCCCAGATATAGTTCAGTATTTCTCGCTCGCGCGGAGTTGGTTGGTCCGGCCGCGGGTTGGAAAATGGGACCACTCTGTCCATTGGCACGTTGCACACTCCTTTCTCGGTACCGTAGCCCGGCGATGACACGGGATTGCACGCAGTGGTTTTTCCGACTGCGTCTATCAAGCTCTGTGCCTGCGGCGTCATAGGTCGCGGCCATGCGGGCCCTTCGATGGTTTGGGCCTGGAGCGTGAGCGATCGGTTGCGGGTGTTCGTGGAATGGTGAGACGGAGCAGATCGTCTCATGCTGTCTCACGCAAGACAGTGTGAGACAGTTGCAGAGGGCGTGCGAGATGGCAGGCTCAGCTGGGAGGGAGCTCGAGTTCGGTCAAACGGCGATAGAAGGTGGCGCGGCTCATGCCGAGGAGACGTGCGGCCTTGGTGCGATTTCCTCTGGCCTGTCCGAGGGCGAACACAAATCGGCTGCGTTCATCGGTGGGGATCGTCGGGGCGGGGTGAGGCGCGGGATTCGCCTGCTGAATATCGGACGGCAGGTCGGACACCTCCAATGTGTCCCCTTTGCAGTGAATCATGGCGCACTCAATGGTACTCTTGAGCTCCCGTACGTTGCCGGGCCAGTGATAGTCCATCAGTGCCGCCATGGCCGCTGTGGTTGGTCGATGGATCGTCTTGCCCATACTGGCACGTCCCTCCGTAAGGAACGCGGCGACCAGGAGCGGGATGTCCTCCTTCCGCTCTCGTAGCGGTGGAAGATGGATCCGCGCGACTCGAATCCGATACAGCAGATCGGCGCGAAAGACTCCCTTGGCAACATCCTGGCTCAAGTTGTGATGCGTGGCCGTCAGAACACGCACGTTGACTTTTCTGGGCTTGGTTTCGCCGAGTCGGGTCACTTCCTTCTCTTGCAGCACCCGCAGCAGATGGGTTTGGACGGTGTGGGGGATATCGCCGATCTCATCCAGAAAGAGCACGCCGCCCTGCGCGGCCTCGAACAGTCCCGGTTGATCGTCGATGGCTCCGGTAAATGCTCCCTTTTTGTGGCCGAAGAGTTGGCTGCCGAGCAAGGAATCGGTCAAGCCTGCGCAGTTGGCTGCGATAAATGGGCCTGTGCGTCGGGCGCTCGCTTGATGTAAGGCGCGCGCCACCAATTCTTTCCCTGTACCCGTTTCTCCTTCGATGAGGACGGTGGAATCGACGCGCGCCAGGTCCTGAATTTGTTCGTAGACCTGAGTCATGCCCCGGTTTTTGCCGATGAGATCGTGGAAATATGCTTTCAGTTCCAAGAGACGCCGGAGGTGGTGGACATCCGTCATGTCGTGCAGGAACGCAATCGTATTGCGCGGGTCACGAGGGTCGTCTTGGAGTTCGACGTCCAGCCAGAGGCGTCGCCCGGACGGGGTGTCGATGTGACATCGGACTCGTGCCCGTTGCCCGATTGGCTGTTGCAGCATCGATTGCAGTGCCAGTCGGTCCGCCTTTGTGAGTGGCAACACCGCCTCCCAATGCATGGCCGATGAGACAGAAGAGAGGGGGATTTCCAATAGGCGGGCGGCCGAATCGCTGAGAAACCGCACGAGCCCACCCTCGTCGATGAGCAGGGTGGCAAGTCCGAGCCGCTGTAAGATTGCGGCCAGATCATCGCGTACCTGTTCGGTATCTGCCAGCTTCGAGGTGAGGGCCTGGTGGGCTCGCTGGTGCCCGCGGTCCTCGTCGTGATGCCGAAGCGCTCGTTCGCGCGCTTCCTGCAGGAGGGCAGCCTGCTGATCATAGGCCGTCGTCTGCTGCTGAATGAGGAGGAGGCGCCGGTTGCCTTCGCGAAGGGCCAGGGCCTCGAAGTGTCGGGGCTCGTCGAACGCGGTCCGCTCAGTCCAAAACCCTGATCGGACGATCTGGTTGTCCTGTGCGTTCCATGCCGCAGCGGCGTCATGCAGAAAATTGTGCAGCACCGGGGTGCGCGCATCGACGGAAACGTCTGCCTGGTGCTCGATTTCGGGATAGAGGCGTGCCAGCCAGCACGGCGAGTTTCCAAGGAGACGGAACCGTGTCTCGGCAAGGTGCTCCAGTACGGCGACGTGGAATCGTTCCAGCAGATGGCTGTACAACGAGTCCTCTGCGGATGAAGGGACGTTAGGTTCCATCGGTCCTGTCGGCTCGCGATGCCGGTCTTGGTGTTTGCGCGAGGGCGCGGGCCAGCGTAGTGAACGCCTCTTCGATACCCTGCCCTGTTTTGGCGCTGCTCATGATGACCGGCCAACCGCGTTGGGTTAATGCGGCCAGGTCTTGATCATGGATTTCCCACTCCGCACGACGGTCATGTTTGTTGACGAGCACGACGAAGGGCACCGGGCCGAGTTCATCAGTGACACTCTGGTGAATGCGTAACGCGATTTCCAGCGTCGTCCGACGCAACCCGTCCAGAACCAGGAGGTATCCGGCCGATCCGCGCAAGTAAGAGCGGCGCAGCTTTTGGAACTCATCCTCTCCATACAAGTCCCAGAGCACGAACGTCAGGTCCGAGCCATCCACCGTCAGCGATTTCTTGTCGACCGTGACGCCGATGGTGGTTTGATACTGTTCGGAAAAGCAGCTCGTCACAAAACGTCGGACCAGACTGGTCTTTCCGACGGCAAACGCCCCCAACATGCAAATCTTCTTCTCGATCATGGCAGGAGGTTCTCACGGTGCCGGGTGCACAGTCACCTGAAATGACACACGTCGATCTTCAGAGAGTGCTGTTGCGGCTCTAGCCCCTTGGGCTTCAGATGGCAGCGTGACCCCGTGGGCCTCGAATGTGATCGAGGGATGGGTTTCAGGGTGAATGGCGGCAAGGACCGAGTGGGCGCGGCCCTCGCTCAAGCGGCGGTTCTGCGCGGCCCCGCCTACGATGTCGGTTCGTCCGATGATCCGGATCGTCAGTGTTGCGCCGGACAGGCGGGCCAGCTCGTCAATCCGGTGAAGGATGTCCATGGTGCCGGAGAGGCTGTGTCGCTGTTCCGGTGAACGAATGTCTCCGCGCCCCTGTTCGAACAGGATTGATGTCTCGGTCAACTGTCTGGCCGCCTCGTCCAGCGACTGGCTCATGACCGGCTGGTCGTCATAGTGATCGAGACCGGGGAGGAGCCTGGCGAGGGAGCGGCTCTCACGGATCCAACTTGTGGGCGCGGTTCCAGCCGCGATCAGGCGTGTCCCGTCCACGGCCAATCGAACGGTGTGTGGGGGGGCGAGGATGTGTCGGGCGCGTGTGAGGAGAAACGCCGGATCCAGCGCGTAGTAGGGGCTCCATTGGGCGGTGACCTTTTGAGGGTCCAGCCCACTGTCTCGCAGGAGTGCCTCCGGGTCAGCGGCCAGTGGGTCGCGAAGTCCGGCCAGTCGATACTGCCGCCCTTCCGCCTCCGTGGCTGTCAGTACGAGTCCCGGTTCCGCTCCCAGGCGCGTCACATAGGTCCGCCACTGTTGCCGTTCCTGGTAGAGCGAGGCCCCCCACCAGGCCGCTCCTAGCAGCAGCGTGGCCAACACGACCCAGGTCATCGGGGACACCGCGCGCCGACGTGGCTCAAATTGCGCCTGTAAGCAGTCTTCCAGGAGTGGGGTCATCCCGGAAAAAATGGAGGCGTCTCCCTCGAAGCGGTCGAATGCGTCGGCCTGTTCGGCATGGATGCGTGTGAGCGTATCTTGAAGGTGAATGTGAAACTGCTCGGGCGGGGTCCCGCGAATGACCGCGGCAAGGATCGCGGCCGGCCCCTGCTCGATCCACACGGTGAGCTCACCCACTTGCAGGGTATTCAGCACCTGGTCTGGTGCCGCGCCGAACGAATCCTGCACAAAGGTTCGGATCGCCGACAGCATACCTGAGACGAGAGTCTGGTCTTGGACGGCGACCGAGTCGCCCGCCGCATGCGCGAGGAGCAATCCGGTCTGCGAATGAATGAGAAAGACCTGTTCGACTCGATAGCACAAGGTATGCAGGAGTACGATTTCCGCGAACGGCTTGCCGGTGCGCAGCGCTTCCAGTCTCCATTGCATGCTGCGGAGCGACAAGCTGTGCTCGATGGTTTGATTGAGCGATTGCACCATGCTGCGCAGGGCATTGGCGATGGATTGGCGGATGGCCGGCATCATGATCGGGGCGATGGCATCGACGATCATCTGCGGTTGTTTGCGCACAGAGGTTCCCAAAGCCTCCGACACGTGCGGAGTCAACACTCGTGTCAGCCGCTGATCATGCTCGCCGCGCAGCGCGATCGCATCGGGAAGCAGGCGGCTCACATTGTGAGCGTTGAGATCGATATGTTCGACCTGCTCTTGGAGCTGCTCCAACCGGGATTGCTCGGGCGCCAGGAGGAGGTTGCGCAACTCGGCATAGTCGCCGTCGCCGGGCGGCGCTAGGGTGTCACGGGGTTGCGCCATTGCATCTCCTGTGGTCAGAACGCAGGGGGGACTCTTGATCGAGGAATGCACGTTGAGGGACAGCGCGGCGCTCCGCTCCGAGGATGAGCCGAGGCCGCCGAGCCATGGATTCGAGGTTATGTCTGTGGAGGAGGCTGATCATGCGAGAGCCTCTGCGAAAGTTCTTGAAACAGCGTTGCCAGGGAGGCCCGGTCGGTTTTTTGGTGGGACAATTGCCGCACTGCCTCATCGAGGGAGGCAGAGAGCGCCGTCTGTCGTTGCGTGAAGTCGCCGGTGAGGGTGGTCGCCTGCTGCTGCAATTGCTCCTGCAGATCGCGGTGTGCCTGATCGCTCTGATCCCGCAGCTGGGCCGCTGTTTGCTGGAGCACTCCGGCCAGTGTCTGCAGTTCTGTGGTCAGGTTGCCGACTGCATTGGCCCGCTGTTGTTCCTCGGCCTTCAGCTGTCCTGTCACGGCCTCGACTTCGTGGCGTATGTAGGCGTCTAGTGCGGCAAACCGCTCTTTCAGGTCATGGCGCAATTGGGCCGCCTCTGCAAGCAGCTGGGCCTCGAGTTTGGTAAACCGGCGCTCGTGATCACGGACCTGGGCGCCGAAGAGAATATCGCGGATCTTGTCGAGGTTGTTGCCGGCCGCATGGTCTTCGGCCAGCGAGGGGGCCGCCTCTGCCTCGGTGAGCGTGTCGGGTGTTCGTTCCGAGCGTCGTGTGCGATCGAGGTCCGTCTGCCTGCTCATGGGTCGTCTCCTTGGCCGCTGCTGCCCTGTAACAAAGGCGAGCTAGGGTAGCATATTGCCATAAGGGGCAACAAGTAATCCTCGAACCTACTCCCAGAAGGAGTACGTACAAATGGAGGTGGGTGCTTGGCAGGACTACGAGGGATTAAGGAGCCGCACTTCACGTTGAGGGAACGGAATCTCCACGCCATCGGCTTGTAATTGTTGGAGGATTGCCTGGTTCAGTTCGATGTGCGAGGCCCCGACCGTGGCCACTTCAACCCAGGGCCGAATAGACAGGGTAATCGAGGAGTCGGCGAAGGCCGCAATTCCGATGATCGGCGCAGGCGTTTGGAGCACTTTCGGGTGGTGTGTGACCAGGTCGCGGAGCCTCCGCAGCGTGGTGTCGATATTGGTTTGGTACGACACGCCGATGGACAAGTCCAATTGTCGGATGGTTCCGAAGTTGTGCAGGATTTCCCCGACGACTTTTCGGTTCGGAATGACGATGCGGGACTGATCCGGGTGTACGAGTGTGGTGGTGAAGATATCAATTTTTGCGACATCGCCATGCACGCCCAGGAGTGAGACGTGTTCGCCCACCCGATAGGGTTTCGTGAAGATGATCGAGAGGCCGGCCACGATATTACTCAGGACCCCCTGCAGTGCCAGCCCGACGCCGAGTCCGGCCACGCCGAGTCCGGCCACCAGGGGAGCGATTTGCAGGCCGAGTTGATCCAGCGCGATCAGCATCCCGAGGATCACGATAAGCGCCTTCACGAGACGCAGAAGCAGGAGGCGAAGGGGTGGTTCGAGATCCTGTTCGTGTAACCAGCGCTCGAAGAGCTGTCCGACCGACTTGGCCACGAAGAGGGCTGCGACAATGACCAGCATCGCCCCCATGATGCGAAAGCCATATTGGACGACGTATTGCGTGACCAGGTTTGCCAGCGACATGCTCCCTCCGTGTGAATCTTAGCGCCCGAAAAGTCCCTTCAGGAGATCCTTGCCCTGCTGCTTCAGATCCTCCGGCTTGGCGTTGCCTTTCAAGAGGTCTCCGACTGCGCCTTTGACCGTCTCTTTCACCTGCTCCTTCACCTTCCCGGCGAACATTTTTGTGTCGAGGCCATAGGAAGGGGCCTGGGTGCTGCCGGTAATGAGCAGTGGCAGGGAGAGTCGTCCGCCGGTCATTGCCACACGGGCGATGGGGGAGCCGGTGGCAATCTTTTGGCTCAAGGCTTGGGAGAGATTCAAGTTCACTTTCATGTCGAGTGATTGATCGAGACCGATCGTGCCGCCTCCGGTGGCCTGAAAATCGTGGCTGTCGAGGAGCAGGCGTTGAACCGTGATGAGTCCCTGTTTCACTGCAACGTCGCTTTCGATGGTGGAGAATGCTGTGGCCTTGACGTTGTCCAGCTGCACCCCGACCACCTTGAGCAGCATCGCGGCTTGCTGCAGAAGATTGATCCCCTCGATTCTGCCTTCCCGCACGGCGACATGTCCGCTCCCGGTGAGGGCCTTCACGAGGTCCGGATGTGCGAACCCACGTCCGTTCAGCGTCAGGTCGGCGCTGGCCGTGCCGCTCATGGACACTTGGTCTGTGCCGACTGCTTGCAGCGCTGGTCCCAGTTGGAGTCCTTGAATGGATGCGGTGCCGCTGAACGGTGGGGCGGTGTTGCCGACGCCCAGCGTGCCCTGCGTGCGCACAAGGCCTCCGAAGAGCTGCAGTGTCAATGCGGTAAGTCGAACTTCCTGCCCCTTCATTTCCGTCGCGACTTGGAGGTCTTTAATCTCTACGGGCTTTTTCAGCGGCAGCGTGAACGGCAGGTCGGTGGTGTTCACCAGCTTGGAGCTGGCGGTGGCTTTCGCCAACCCCCCCAGGACGGAGCCCTTCACTTCTATCCGCGAGCTCCCCAGGGCAACGGTCAGACCGAGGTTCGGGATCTCCGCGAGTTCGAGCGCCGCCGCCCCTTCCTTGGGCGGATACTTCGCCTTGAGATTGACATGCAGGTCCTTCAGTTCGACCGGTTTGGCGAGTGGGAGGGCAATCGGCAGGTCCGACGTGGTGATGCTGGACGAGGCCGCCGTCACAGTCGCCAGGCCCTTGGTCGCCGTGCCTTTCACGTTGATCGCCGATCCGCCCATGGTCACCGTCAGCCCCAGATCGGTCAGGTCGAGCTGGTTGAGGGGCGTGGTGTCGGGCGAGAAGGGGTACTGCGTGTGCAACGTGAGGTGAAGATCTTTGATTTGAATCGGTTTCGTGAGCGGCAGCGCCACGGGCAGATCGGCGGTGTCGATCTGCAGGGCGTTGACGGTGGCATCCAGATTGCCGCCGATCGCTCGTCCCTTGAGTCCGATGGCGATCTTGCCAAGCCCAAGGTTGAAGGTGAACGATTTCACGTCCAGGGTTTCAACGAGCGGCCCGAACGTTCCGTCGAGTCGCACCGGCAGGTTGTAGGGTTGAACGATCGCGCCGACGTGCACCGATGGACTGTCGCCGAGATGGACCGACGTCAGCAAAAGTTCGAGGTGATTGACGGTGTATTCGACCGGTTTCGGGGACGATTCGTCGCGATAGGTCAGTTTCCCGCCCTCGATGGAGACGCGATCCACCGCGAGCAGCGCCAGGGCTTGAAGCGGGCTGCCGGACGGCTGCGCCGGGGCTTCGGGTTTTGAGGGGGCAGGCGGCGCCGCTGGTTTGGCGCCGAGCGTGGAGACATTGAGCTGGCCTTGCGGGTTTTTCAAGACCATGATCACCGGATCGCGCAAGGTGATTTCTTCCACCTCGACCTTGCCGCGGAGCAGCGGCAGCAGTTTCACGCCCACATCCAGTGATGAAAGGGAGGCAAAGGCTCCGGTGCGGAATGCCGGATCATCCTGAACGACAAACCCGCCGACCCGGGCGCCGATGCGCGGCCAGATCGTCAGGCGAATGTCCTGGAGTTGGACCTTTCGGTTCAAGGCCTCCTCAATCAGGGGGCGGTACCGGTCCTGGTACCTGTTCAAGTCGATCAGAAATGGGAGCGCGATGATCAGGATCAGAAGGAGCACGATCCCGACGCCGACCCCGACCAACACTTTCATCAGACACCTCCCCTGAAATGGTTCCGCAGTATAGGAATGCGCGCGAAATGGGTCAATGGTCGCCGGTGAGGCTGCACGGCTCCGGTTTGATCATCCCTGCCAGCGGGTGTCCACCCGATACCAGCGGTTTGTGGGGGGCGATAGCAGCCGAGCAACAGCCCACGAGCTTACCTTGCCGCCCAAAAACCTGCGTGATAAGATGCCACCCCTTGAAGTCGTCCGATTGTGGAGAGGTGCGAGAGTGGACGAATCGACATGCTTGGAAAGCATGCGTCTCGGCAACGGGACCGTGGGTTCGAATCCCACCCTCTCCGCCATCGAAACGTGCCGTGTAAGATTGGAACAATGTGCGTGTTGAATTGCCATCGCGAGCTGAGGCGGTGGGATTCGAACGAGGGGGATCGCGGGGGAGATACTCCCCTGCGTGGGGAGACACGAGGGGGCAGGCCCCCTCAGTGGGAGCGCGCAGGCGCGACTTCGAATGCCCACCCTCTCCGCCATGTTGAAGGTGTGACGCGTCAGGCGTGGCCTGTGACGATGTGATGGTGAGCGAAGCCTCGTACCATCCGCGTTCCCCGGTTGCCCCTGTCGAATCACACACTCCTCGGGGCCGGGCCCTGTGCAACAGAACCCTGTGAACCCCGCCAGGTCCGGAAGGAAGCAACGGTAAGCGGACCGTTCTGTGTGCCGCAGGATCACCTGGCCCCACTTCCATTAATGACGTCTCTCGTGATGCGTCATTCGTGAAGCGTCCCCATGAGGGATGAGAGCCCGATTCACGAGGAGCGATCCAGCCCCATGGATTACCAAGTCTCCGCAAGAAAGTATCGACCTGGGACGTTTGACGATGTCATCGGACAGTCGCATGTCGTCCAGACGTTGATGAACGCCATTGCGACCAAGCGGATTGCCCATGCGTTTTTGTTTTCCGGTACGCGGGGCGTGGGGAAAACGACGGTCGCTCGCATTTTGGCGAAGGCGCTCAATTGTGAGCAGGGGCCAACGGGTTCCCCCTGTAACACCTGTGTGAATTGTCAGGAAATCACGCAGGGTACGTCGGTGGATGTCGTCGAAATCGACGGGGCCTCGAACACCAGCGTCGACGATGTGCGGGAAATTCGCGAGAACGTCAAATTCACGCCGTTCCGCGGACAGTATCGCGTGTACATCATCGATGAAGTGCACATGCTCTCCAACTCGGCGTTCAACGCCCTGTTGAAGACGCTGGAAGAACCTCCGTCTCATGTGGTGTTCATCTTCGCCACCACGGAAATTCATAAGATCCCCGCGACGATCCTCTCACGATGCCAGCACTACAATTTCCGGCGCATCTCCAAGGCCGAAATCGTCCAGCGGCTCCGGCATGTCGCCGATCAGGATGGATTGGTGATCGAAGATCGCAGCCTGATGGCCCTGGCGCGGGCGAGCGAGGGCAGCATGCGTGACGGACTGAGCTTGTTGGATCAGGTCATCGCATTCGGTGGCAAGACCATTCGCCATCAGGATCTCGAAACGCTGCTCGGCGCAGTGCCTCAGGAGCGTGTGCGGTCCCTCGTCGAGGCGGTGATCGAACAGAATAGCCCCAAGGCCTTGCTGGTCATTGCAGGGTTGCTGGATCAGGGGCACGATGTGCGAGCCTATTGTGCCGACCTGGTGGAATACGTGCGCAATATGTTGGTCGCGGCCGTCGTGCCCTCGGGTGCTGAGTTGCGGGGGTTGGTCGAAGCCACCGAAGACGATTTGTCACAGCTGGCTCGCGATGCCGCGCGATTCACCGTCGAGCAGCTGCAAGAGTTATTGCGTGTGTGGACGTCGGCGGAAGACAGTCTGCGCGTGAGCGCCCATCCGCGGTTCGTGTTGGAGGCCGCAGCCGTGCGTGCCACCCGGTTGCTGCAGCCTGCCGACGCATCGTCGCGATCCGTCGGGACCAATTCCCCGCAGGAGCGGTCGGCGCAGGATCACGGAGCACCTGCTCGTGCATCGGCTCCGACTTCAGCTGGGAGATCGGTATCTCCCGCCTCGGCTACTCCTGAAGCAGCGACGGCTAACCAAAAACCCGCGCCCACAGTGCCCTCCCCTAGCGCAGCTTCTCCGAAGACAGCACCGGCTGCCCGTGCTCGTCCCACGACACCCTCATCTGTGCCGGCACCTGCGTCCGCTCCGGCGATTCCGGTGAGTGGGAAGGCTGCTCCTGAGCCCGTTGTGCAGGAACCGGCGGTCCCGTCTGCTTCAACGGCCGCGTCAGCCGCAGTCGAAGTGAATTGGGAGGAATTTCAAGAGGCGGTCTCCGCTCAGCATCCCAACATCGCGCCGTTTCTTGAGATGGGACGAGTGGTGAAGATTGAGGGTGGACTTGTCACACTGGGGTTTGGGAAGCAGGCGACCGTGGCGCGGGCGATGTTGGAGAAGGAGGACAATCTCAAGGCCCTGGCGGCTTTGGGTGAGCGTCTCTATGGAAGTGCCTTACGCGTGCGTGTGATCGAAGCGGAGCAGGACGCAACGGCGGCTCCCACGATGAAGCAATTGCGAGTGGCGAAAGAACAGGAACAACGGGTGCTGTTGACACAACAAGCCAAAGCGCATCCCCTCGTGAAACAAGCGCTGGAGATGTTCGGCGGCGAGCTGGCGGAGGTTCGCACGACCCTTCCGGCGCAGGAGGTACAGGAATGAAGAGTCCATTCGGGAACATGTCCAATATTTTGAAGCAAGCCCAGGCCATGCAGGAGCAGATGGCCAGAGTGCAGGAACAGGCGGCGAGCAAGACGGTGTCAGGGACCGCAGGCGGCGGGATTGTGACCGTGATGGTCAACGGGGCCATGGATGTGCTCAGTGTGAAGATCGACCCGGAAGTGGTGAAAGCCGGTGATGTGGACATGCTGCAGGATCTCGTGGTTGCGGCGAGCAATGATGCGCTGAAGAAATCCCGTGAGATGATGGCGGAAGAGATGAAGGCCGTGACGGGCGGGATGAAAATCCCCGGCCTATTCTAATCGCACCGGCTTGCCCAAGGAGCCAGAGTCCGGTCTCGGTGACGACGTGCTGGATATGACGATGCACTATGAGTGTTGATCAACAAGGGTTATTGGCGAAATTGGTGCGGGAGCTCGTGCGCTTGCCAGGGATCGGGCAGAAAAGTGCACAACGGCTGGCCTTTCACCTGCTCAAAGCGGAGCGGGAGGATGCGATGCGGTTAGCCGAGGCGATTCAGGCCGTCAAGGACGGGCTCTCGTTTTGCCGCCAATGTCGCAATATCGCTGAGGGCGAACTCTGTGAGTTTTGCCGTGACCCGAAGCGGGATCGCAGCAAGATTCTCGTCGTTGAGGAGCCGAGCACGTTATACGCGGTCGAGCGCGCAGGGGGATACCGTGGGCTGTATCACGTGCTGCTCGGGGTGTTGTCCCCGCTGGACGGTGTCGGTCCGGCGGACATTCGTGCGGAAGAGTTGCTGGAGCGTGTCAAAGCTGGAGGGGTGGAGGAAGTGATCGTCGCCACGAATCCCACGATCGAAGGCGAGGCCACCGCGATCTACCTCACCCGATTGCTGAAGCCGCACCATATTCGTGTGACGCGAATCGCCTATGGCATTCCTGTGGGGATGGACATTGAGTATGCCGATGAGGTCACGCTCGTGAAGTCGATTGAGGGCCGCCGGAACTTGTGATCTGCGATCTCTGCGAATATCGGAATCTGGCCTCCTGGACACCGTGGCTTGGCCGTCATCAAGCGCAAGGACCCGTTGACCCCTCGAATTTGAGGCTGTTATAGTCGAATTTCGTCGGACGATTTGGCGGCGGCACCGACTAGAGCTCCCGGAGATTCAATGAAAACTTCGGCGAAAAAACCCACTTCCGCTCGAAAGAAGCCTGCGAAAGCGAACGGGATTAAATATCCTGACATCCTGCATGATCTGGAAGGCCAGCGCGCGGCGATTCTGGCCGAAGCAGGAGTGGTGTTGACCAACCCTACCGGTCTGGAAGTGTTCCCCGATGTGAGCGACCAGGCCTCTGCCGAAGCCGACCAACATTTCTCATTTCGCATTCGTGAGCGAGAGCGGAAACTGCTCAAAAAAATCGATGAAGCAATCGGTCGGTTAGTGGCCCAGACCTACGGGATTTGCGAGGGGTGTCAGGGTGACATTCCCTATAAGCGGTTGAAGGCTCGCCCCGTGACCACCCTGTGCATCGAGTGCAAGACGAGCCAGGAAGAAGCCGAGAAGTCTCCCCGCTGAGTGCTCATCCCATTTCCCCGTGTCTTTCCCTGTCCGCACGGATTCGCCCGCATGGTGGTTCCCTCGCTATTGGTGTTTGAGGGCTTTCACGCGTGATTGTGCGAGGGCTGAACGATCGGCCTCTTCGGGGATTCCCTCGGTAAGTGCCAGATAGGTTTCGTATTCCGTAATGGCGCGTTTGGGATTGGCGTCCGCGATAGCTTCGGCTAAATTAAATCGGGCGATTGCGTAGTTGGGGCGCATCAGCACGGCCTTCTCGAAGGACGCGAGCGCATTCTGCTTCTCGCCCAACTTGCTGTACACGTAGCCGAGGTTATTGACGGCTTCCGGGGAGTTTGGACGTTTCGCCAGCGAGGCGAGTAGCTCGCTCTTGGCCTTTTCTAGGTTGCCGGCCGCTTCCCAGGAGACGCCGAGACGGTGGTGAAGTTCCGCCTGCCAGACCTGACTGGTGAATCCTGAATTACTGGCTTTTTGGTACGCATCGAGGGCGATCGGTTGGTTTTTGGTGCCACAGTAGGCCAGTTGGGCGGTCTGCCCACGCGCGAATTGCTGGAGCGAGGTGAACGGTTCCTTGTCTTCCGCTCCCTGCGTGTCCAGGTGTTGTCCGCCGCCCTGCTGCGCTGTCTCTCGCAGGCGGTCGAGACACTCCTTGCGATAGGGCGAGAAGAGTTTGACATAGGGATCGACGGTAAACGACGCGGCCAGGAGTCGCGGAGTGGTGGGGTCGCTCAAGACCAAATACCGCGTGGTGGTCTTTTCATCACCCGTGTCATAGAGGGTGCTCGAGGCCATATTTTGACGATCGGCCAGCTGTGCCACGGTCAAATAAAACTCCAGACTTGGTTTCAGCCTGGACAGGGTATACCGAAGTGTTTTGTAAGGGGCCAGATCGAGGCCGGAACGAAATAGGAACATCGTGCCGACCAAGGTTCCGTCTTCGTCGAAAAAATAAGACTCTTCACCTTTGGAGAGACTCTGCTCCGCCGAAATTCTGATTTCCTGGCCGCTGCCCCATGCCTGAGCCTTAGGCGCGATGCCGGGATGTTTGTCGAGGAACACCTGGCGGGTGTCGCAGAGTTTGGTGGATTTTAGGAGATCGAGGTCGCTTTCAGAGGGAGGGAGCGGTGCGCGCTGGGGTGGTGGCGTTTCGCACCCCGTCCACAGGGCGACGGTGGTAAGCAGTGCGGGCAACAGGGAGAGCCGACGGTGCATGGCCGGGTCGATGCCTCAATTCAATACGGTGTCGCGTTGAGGGCCAGAGCATACCTGAATGGTGATGAAGATGCGAACGGCAGTGGGCGGGGGAGAGCCAGGCACCTCTCGCCCGCGGAGACGGATTCCGGCGGGCGAGGTGCTGGAGCAGGACTATCGGCGTTGTGAGTCGATCATGGAATCTTCAGGCGTATAGCCGAAGATGTAGGGGGCATGTTTGGCGATGGCGTACAGCGGGCGGTTCACGGTGTAGTCCACTACGTGACCCACAGGGTGCAAAATAAACCCCAGCCATCGATAAGGATTGTCGTTGGCCTGTGAGGCGGCCATGGGGTCGGAGTAGACGAGCGAGGTGCTGTCCATCGCACTATAGATACTGAGCGGTGCGTTGTAGGTCTGATCCTGTGTCGCGATCTGATTGTTGGTGGTGGAGCAGCCCGTCGTCAAAACCAGTCCCAAGATGATTGTGGCCAGAGTCCCGCGCATACCGTGCCTCTCTTTCTTCTATAGGAACATTCGAAAAGACGGAGTCTGTTCCTTGTGAGAAAAGTCTAGCGCAGGGTCGTGATTCTGTCCAGTTGGACGGACGCCGCGACCGGTATTCGATAACGTGAGATAAATTGAGATGTTGCGAAACTAGCGTGGAATGAGAATCATCGAAAGGCAGATGGTGGGCGATACAGGTATCGAACCTGTGGCCTCTTCCGTGTGAAGGTGAACAGCTAGATTTTTGAATTGCTCGCTGTTGCAACGGTTTCCCCACAAACCCGTTACATGTCATGTGGTTAAGAGCTTTCTATCGCGTCTACTGTGTACAGGAGATTGTAAGGTTTTGGATAATTTCTGACACAAAACTGACCACAGTGAACGGGCCTCGGATTACAGGATCGTGAACGAGCAGGGGATGGTCGAAATCGGGCAGTCTGAACATCAGTCATGAACGACGGTCGAGCGGCTCGCAAAATCGCCGACCGTTGACTACGGAGCCGCAGTACCATGGTATACTGCCTGCGGATACACTGGATGCGTTGCCAATGAAAGCCGTGAAGTACACTAAAGAAGGCGTGGTGATTCCCTCCTCGTGGATGAAGGGGTGGGGAAAAGCCGTCGTGGCGCATCGCGACTCCGACATCCTGATCTTGGAGTCCCCGGCCAGAGCGGCGAGTCGCAAGAAGCTGGTCCGCATGGTCAGCAAGCTCCGCCGCGCCACCCGTGAACTGGGCGTCACCCCCGAACAGATTGCCGCTGAGGTTGCAGCGGTTCGGCGCGAGCGTGCGCGTCGTTCTTGATACCAATATTTTCGTGTCCGGCCTGTTGTCCGCCGCAGGGCCCCCTGCCCGGATCATTCAGGCTGT